>JAUZPM010000009.1 GCA_030705925.1 Bacillota bacterium | reverse complement strand
ATTCTTAATGAGAATTATTTTATGCGGTGCGTTAAAGGAAAGGTTGCCAGTAGAATCAAGAAAGTCTTCTAGGCTGAAATTCATATCAGTATACTCGGTCGTGTTGAACTCGTCCCGTTTACCGACCAGTTTTTTTGAAATGGCTTTCAAATAATAGTCTTTTAAATAATCCTCGCTGCCATAAAACAGATAAACAGGCATAAAATCTCCGCTTTTCAGCTGTCTGTTCAAAAGTTCTACTGCAGAAACCTTGTCATAAGCCATTTTATTCTCCCCATTTGATTTGATAACTTCCGTCTCCGTTTGTTAAAAAGGAAACTGTCCCGTTTTGAAGTGTTGAATACACCCTGTCTGTATAACGTCTGATACGTTCAAGCGCTTCAGAGTTAGGCAGGTTATAATTGTTTTCACCTACGCTTATGACCGCCGCTTCCGGCGTTACAGCCTGCAAAAAATCGTTGCAGGAAGAAGTGTTTGAGCCATGGTGTGAAACCTTAAGTATATCTGCGTCCAGCAGTCTTCCGCTGTTTACAAGCTTTCTTTCGTCTGACGATGGAATGTCACCGGTAACTACAATCTCACTGTCCCTGTAGTCTGCAAAAACGACAAGAGAATATTCATTTAGATTATCAGATACGCCGTCATCAGTATTGTATATGTATAAATTCACCCCGTCAAGCGCAGAAAAACTTTTGTCCGAATCCACATTGATAACTTTAGTATTGTTTTCAATCGCCGCCATCTCTGCCGCCTTGCCGTATTCAGTCGTATCGTAATGCGGACTTAGGTAAACGGTAGAAACCGGCATCATTTCAATAAGATCATCAAGTCCGTTTGCATGATCTTTATGAGGGTGCGTCATAATGACAGCCTCTATTCGTCTTATTCCGTTTTTCCTAAGAAACGATGCTACTATACCGCCGGGGTTTGAAACGTTGCTGCTACCGCAGTCGACCACAACCGCGCTTGTCCCCTTCATCAGAACCAATGCATCTCCCTGCCCAACGTTAACCGCCGAAAAAACGAGATCTCCGTCCGCCCCTATCGGACGATATGATATCGAACTGAAAATAATAATAAAAGCCAAAGCGAGAATAGGAACAGTAATACGCGCGCCGTTTTTTCTGAAAATCATATATAGAGTGCCCATTGCTGCTGTAAACAAAATGATTATAAGTGCATCACGGTAATTCGTATAAAGCTGCGCATACGGGATGTCAGCAATAAGCTTTATCATCCACAGCGTATACTTTGACAACATATCTATTAAAAACCCTATTAAAAATGCTAGTCCGCCTATTTTAGCAATAACGGCAAAAAGCACGGAAAGCAAGAATATCCCCTCAACTGCCCATAAAACCGCTAAATTCGCAAGCGGGGCGCAGAGCGAGAAATTTCCAAACTGGTATGCCGAAACCGGAGTAGTAAATAATACTGCGGCAAGCGTCGCCGCAATCGAATCGGCAAAAGCATTAACGATTCTCTGTGGCAGGAAAGGAATTGACAGAAATTTTCTTAAAGCTGTTCTCAGGTTGACCCCGAGAGTCATAATTCCGAAAACTGACAGAAACGAAAGCTGGAATCCAACATCTGCGGCAGAGTACGGGTTTATTAGCAGTATTACTGCAGCGGCAAATGAAAGCGAAGTGAAAACTTCTCCCTTTTTACCGAAAACAATCCCAAAAAGCATCACAAACGACATTACACCAGCTCTCGTAACAGAAGGTGAAAAGCCGATCACCGCCATAAAAAACAAAACTGCCGCCGAAGTTATAACCGCTGATACGCGCCGCGGCACGCCAAGCGCAATAAATATAAACGCAAATATTCCTGTAAGAAAAGTTATATGCATTCCGGAAACAGCAAAGGCGTGGGTAATACCCGTTCTTGCGAACAGGTCTTTCCACGCCGCGGAAAATTCAGTTTTATCACCGAGCAGTATGCCCTTGGAAAGTGCTCTTCCGTTCTGTGATTTTATGCTGTTAAGCGCATTCAGTGTGTAAATGCGCACCTTCACAGCATAATACATTAAGGATCTGAGTCCGTGTGACTTGGTCACATTAAACGTGTTGCCATTGTCATAGAGGGTCAAGTAAATACCCTTCGAGCGGTAATAAGCCCTGCTGTCAAAGCTGTTATCACTTGAATCGGGCATTTCCGGCTTTCCCGAAAATGTAACAAAATCTCCGACAGATGCATTTACAAACTTCGGGTCGGCATAAACATACAGCTTGAAATGAACCTTTTTACTCTTCTTATCCTTTTCGACTTCGGATACGTTTACGATATACCGCGCGATTTTGCCAAACTGCTGCGGCATATCTGCTATCCTGCCATTAAAGTTTACACTCTGTGAAGACAGGTTCAAAACAGGCTGATAAAAAAGCATATTGAATGCCGCAAACCAGATAAAGCCGAAAGCCAGACATAAACATATTGCCGCTGAATTTTTATATTTTACAATAACGAAAACAGCAGAAAAAATCAAAGCAGCCGCCGCCAAAACGGCCGCAATCCTTACCCCTGTTAAATTTGCGGCGACTACTGCCACCGTAAAAGCCATGCAAAATATAAAAAGCGGCTTTTTCATAAGAAGCTATGCTTTTCTTATAATGCCCATCGGGGTCTGCTGTCCCGACTGACCGAGCGGGTTGTCCTTAAGAATTGCAACAAGTTTATTTTTATCCATCGACGGATCTGAAACGCCGAGTATTTTTCCTTTTAAATCGTTGATATCAACTATTGCAGTCTGAACGCCGATGCGGTCCGCAACTGATTTTGCTACTTCATCCGGCTTATCCGGGCCTAAAACGACGCATTTGTTATAAGGCGGCAATGTGTAAGGGGTAGGGCCGTCGATCGATTCAGCACGGTCGCCCGCTATCTTGTAAAACCAGCCTCGAACGCCAAAAAGCTTTCCTATCGCAGAAATGAACGCCGCAAACATGATGCGAAGTGTGCCGCACTCCTGAAGCGCCATCTCCATCGTTTCCGGGATGCCCAGTCCTATTCCGTAGGGAGACTTATATACAAATTTCGTAAGGAATTTTGCAAGTGGGCGCGGATGTATTTCCGTCAGCGGTATTGCACGTTTTTGTGAACATGCGACGGACTTTTCGCTTATAAACACTATGTCGCCGGGCTGCAGATGTTCTTTAACATACTTCTCAGCAATATCTGCAATAACATCATTCTCTGTTACAACACTTGTGCGGACAGGCAGACGGAGATATTTAACGCCGTCGACCTCGATAATATCTTTTTTGCCTTCGTTAGGTTTTATTTCAGCCATTTCTTTCTCCTCTACTTATTGATTATGAGCGGCAGTTCCTCAAGATATATTATATCTTCTCTTTGAACTGCATCGCCCTCAGCGAGTATAGCCATTTTCCCGGCAACAGTTCCGCCGGCTTGTTTTATAAGCTTTTCAACAGCTTTAACAGATTCGCCTGTGCTAATAACATCATCCACGATAAGCACACGATTGCCCTTCATCAGATTGACATCCGCCTCGTCTATATAAAGAACCTGTTTCTTAGCAGTGGTTATTGAATGAAGCTCGACAGAAAAAGGATTTTTCATATAAAGCTTTGGCATCTTGCGCGCAACTATATATTTGTTAACACCCATCTGGCGAGCCATTTCATGTATAAGCGGAATTCCCTTTGATTCAGCGGTTATCATGATATCATGCTCGGGAACTTTTTTGATAAGCTCGCGTGCGCATGACACTGTCAGTTCAACATCGCCGAAGATTACAAATGCTGCAATAGAAAGCTCATCGCTTATTTTGCATATTGGAAGGTCGCGCTTTAAACCGGCGACGTTAAGTGTATAGAAAGAGTCCATTAGATTTTCCCCCGTTTATTTATTTGAAAGGATGTGAAAATGCAAGTGTTTAACAGTCTGCCCCGCCTTTTCGCCACAGTTGTTTACCACCTGGTAATTATCGGTCACTCCGGCGTCTTTAGCAATCCCCGGTATAACCTCGAAGACGTGTTTTACAAAGTCGGAATTTCCGGCGTCGATATGGTCGGCGCTTTCGATATGGCATTTTGGCACAACAAGGATATGCACCTTTGCAAGTGGATTGATGTCATGGAACGCAACGACCTTATCATCCTCATAAACCTTGTTTGAAGGGATAGACCCGTCGATTATTTTGCAGAAAATGCAGTCTGACATAATGTCCCTCTCCTTATTTCAGCATTGATTTTACAAGCTCAGCCGCCGCCCCTAGCGCGTCAGTCAGCTTTTCGGCGTCTTTGATGCTGCCCATTGCGCTGTCCGGTCTTCCGCCGCCGCTGCCTCCGGTCAAAGCCGCAAGCTCTTTAACAAGATTTCCGGCCTTTATGCCCTTTGCCACTGCGTCTTTGCCGCAGGATACGACGATACTGCCTTTTCCGTCCTTCACTCCCGCAAAAACAGCAACGCTTGCTGGATATTTATCCTTCGCGGCATCGCCCATAGTACGAAGGGCTGCTCCGTCAGCATCGACACGGGCCGCCGCGACAAGTATTCCTCCGATGTTGGCGGCTTTTTTCATGATATCGTCCATCTCGCCAGCTGCAAGCTTTGCCTTCATGCTGTCAAGCTCTTTTGTCAGTTCCTTGGTTTCAGCAACCAATGTGGTCGCTTTATGGGCAATATCCGCTGTTCCCGATTTGAGAGCAGATGCGGTTTCGTCTATCAGCTGTTGCTTTTCTTTTAATATCTCGAGAACTCCAAAACCTGTGGTTCCCTCGATACGACGTACTCCTGACGCAACAGAAGATTCGCTCAAAATCTTGAAAAGCCCGACTCGAGCGGTGTTTCTGACGTGGCAGCCGCCACAGAATTCTGTTGATACATCACCCATTCTAACGACACGGACAACACTGCCGTATTTCTCACCGAACAGCGCCATAGCGCCGAGTTTTTTAGCCTCGTCTATCGGCATTTCACTGATATCCACCTCAAGTCCGGCAAGTATAGACTCATTCACGGCGTTTTCAACATTCTTGATCTCTTGCTCGGTCATAGCTGCCATATGTGTAAAGTCAAAACGCACACGGTGTTCGTCTACATATGAACCGGCCTGTTCAACGTGTGTCCCAAGCTCACGGCGAAGTGCTGCCTGTAAAAGGTGCGCGGCTGAGTGGTTTCTCATAATCGCGCGACGGCGTGAAAGATCGAAAGCCGTATTAACAGTGTCGCCGACCATAATTGACCCTTCAGTCACTTCACCGAGATGCAGGAACCTGCCGTTAACTTTCTTGCAATCGGTAACGGTAACTGTCGCGCCGTCTTTAGTGATAACACCAGAATCCCCAACCTGACCGCCGCTTTCGGCATAAAACGTTGTCCTGTCAAGAAGCAGCGTAACCATGTCGCCCTCTCCTGCTGCCTCTGCAATCTCATTATCTTTGATTATTGCGAGGATCTTGGCATCAGTCTTCTCTTCTGCATAGCCAACAAAATCAGTCTTTATTCCCTTGTCAAGCTTTGAAAGTACGCTCTCGCTCCAGCCCGCGTCGCCCATTGCGGCACGTGCGGCTCTTGCGCGCGCTTTCTGCTCAGCCATCATTTTGTTGAATCCGTCTTCGTCAACTGTCAAACCCTGCTCTTCCATGATCTCACGGGTAAGATCGATAGGAAATCCGAATGTATCATAAAGCTTAAATGCCTTTTCTCCTGAAATTTCATTAACATTTTCTTTCTTCATTTCAGAAATATAAGCGTTCAGAATATTAAGACCCTGATCGACCGTTTCGTTAAAGCGTTCTTCTTCCAGAAGTATTATCTTCTTTATATAATCGCGTTTTTCCACAAGCTCCGGATATGCGCCGCCGTAATTTTTGATTACTGTTTCGCAAACTTTGCTCAAGAACGGCTTGTTTATGCCGAGAAGCTTTCCATGCCTTGCCGCACGGCGCAGAAGTCTGCGCAGAACATAGCCTCTCCCCTCGTTAGAAGGGATGACACCGTCTGCTATCATAAAGGTCGTGCCTCTCACATGGTCTGTAATGACTCGCAGAGAAACGTCCTTCTTCACGTCTTCCTTATATTTAATACCTGCATACCCGGAAACCACCTCGCATATTTCGGCGACAGTGTCCACCTCAAACAGGTTATCGACGCCCTGCGAAATGCAGGCAAGTCTCTCAAGTCCCATTCCGGTATCGATATTTGGATGGGCAAGGCGTGAATAATTGCCTTTGCCGTCGCTGTCAAACTGAGTGAACACAAGGTTCCAGAATTCTACATATCTGTCGCAGTCACAGCCTACGGCGCATGTGTCCTTGCCGCAGCCGTATTCTTCGCCGCGGTCAAAATATATCTCAGAGCATGGGCCGCAGGGACCTGTCCCTATCTCCCAGAAGTTATCCTCACGCCCAAGACGGACAATATGATCAGGCGAAACACCGACCTCTTTTGTCCAGATGTCAAAGGCCTCGTCGTCATCCTCATAAATTGAGACCCAAAGCCTGTCTATAGGCATTTCCATAACTTTGGTGCAGAACTCCCAAGCCCAAGCCGTAGCTTCTCTTTTAAAATAGTTTCCGAATGAAAAGTTTCCGAGCATCTCAAAAAACGTTCCATGACGGGCAGTTTTTCCGACACGCTCGATATCGGGGGTTCTGATGCATTTCTGACATGTCGTGACCCTGCGGCTCGGCGGCTCAGCCTGTCCGGTGAAAAAGGGCTTAAGTGGCGCCATGCCGGAATTTATGAGAAGCAGACTGCTGTCACCCTTAGGCACCAGCGGAAAAGACGGCAGCCGGTAATGTCCCTTGCTCTCATAAAAGCTCAAGAATTTTTCTCTTATCTCATTCAACCCTAATCGCTGCATTTATGTTTCTCCTTTATATAAATCGATTTTTACAAAAATAAAAACTCCTGTCCCCTGAAACAAGGGACGAGAGTTCATCACGCGGTACCACCCTAATTGCACACAAATGTGCCACCTTTAAGGGCTTAACGCGCCCAAAAACGTCTTTTCTTTATAGGAAAAGCGGCTCTCAAATCAGCATTCACCGGCCGTTTCGCGAGCGGTCTTTCAGCCTGGAACCGCCTCTCTGCCGCGTACACTGCCCGTTACTCCATTTGTCATAGCCTTATAAATATTTAACAGAAATATATTACTACTGTTATCCAACATTGTCAATGTCTTTTATATCTGCGATCCGGTTTGCGATCTGCCTAAACGCCGGAGCTGCGGCAATTGACCCGCTTTTTCCGTTTTCAACAAGCACCACGATGGAATACTGCGGATTTTCAGCAGGATAAAAGCCGGCAAACCACGCATGTGTGACCGGATCTCCGTTCTCCTTCCATCCCGTTTCAGCGCTTGCAGTTTTTCCGCCAGCGCCCCCTTCTCCCGGTGTCGCCGTCGTACCGGTTCCGCTTTCGCAGGTTTCTACCATAAGCTGCTGTATACGCTGTGCAGTTTTTGCTGAAATAACCTTTCTGTCTTCTGTTTTAGCTTCATAGGGGACATAGCTTCCATCCTTATTTAAAAAGCCTTTTACAAGCGAAAGCTTAGGCTGCACGCCATTGTTTGCAACTGTATTAATGATCGACAAAACGTCCAAAGGAGTTATTAGGATGTTGCCCTGACCTATTGCCGTATTCGCAACAAGGAAATCCGGAGCATCCTTCAAATGCACAGGAAAAGAGTTTTTGCCGCTTACCATACCTTCCGCAAGTGTCGTGCGTTCGTTCAGTCCGTATTTATCAATCATGTCGACAATTGGGTTGAGTCCCAGTCTGAGAGCCGCATCTATAAAAAATGGATTACAGGATGATTTGAACGCATCATCAAGTCCAACTACACCGTGTCCGTTCTTTTTGTGGCAAGAAAAAGATCGCCCGTCTACTATTATCTCACCATTGCAAAAATGTTTCCGTGTTTCGATATCAGAGCCCGATTCAAGTGCGGCTGATGTCACTACTATCTTGAATATAGAGCCAAGGTTATACTGTGAAAGGCATCGGTTTACAAGCTCACCGTTCTTAGAATTCAAATAATCACCCAAATGATCTTTATCAAAATTCGGGCGGCTCACCATTGCCTTTATTTCCCCAGTCTTTACATCCGAGACCAGTATGGCTCCTTTTGCAACATAACTGTCTGCGGCCTTTTCGGCGACTTCCTGAATATCCTTGTCAATTGTCGTTATAATGCCTGACTCGTCATAATAATGCTCAGAAAATAATGAGACAGGTGTTCCTTTCAGCTGAATGTTGCCGGCATTAACCGAAGTAACCCCGTAAATCCGTCCTCCGCTTTGAGATAAAAATCGATCGAACGCTTTTTCAAGCCCGCTAACTCCAACGCCGTCTGAATTTGTCGTTCCGATTATATGGGAAAGCAGCCCGCTGTTATCCTGTTCACGGGTTTTTATAACGGTGATGCCCGGCTGTTCATCCGGAATCTTCCATAAACGTATGGTAAACGGCTTGCCCTTTTTGATCTTTTCATCAATATCGCTTGGTTTCTCGTCGGCATATGAGGTAAGAAGTTCCAAAAGCGCATTTTTATCCTGAAAAAACGCAGGTTCAACAAGAGCTGCATACCCATCTTTATCATAGGTCAGCTCTTTTAAATTGCAGTCGTAAATAATACCCCTGCGGCGAGCGATATCAAATATATATTCCTGCTGACTGACGGCTTTCTGCGAATACATGTCGCCCTGAGATACAGTAAGAATATAAATCTTCATAATAACTATTCCAGTTACTAAAACAAAAAACCAAAACAGTCCGGTGACTCTTTTTTCAAACAAGCTTCTTTCCTGCCTTTAAAAAGATATACCATTAGTTTTGGTTTATTTTTACTTTTTTATCCCTAAAACTTTTAATCCAAGCGTTTTCTTATCATTGACATTGGCGGAACCCTTCTGTCAAAAGGAATAAAAAGCCGCATATTAGCATTTGGTGTGCTGTCTATCTCTTTCATTTCTGCATTATATATAATATCGGCTGATAAGGGTATTGACTCACCGCCTGGTATCATGATCTCAAGCTTATCGCCCTTATAAAACTTATTGCGCTGTGATGCAATAATAAGTCTGTTATCGTCGTCATATCCGTCAACATAAGCGACAATACCATAGCTTCTTATATAACTGCTGGATGCCTGTATCTGCCCATTCTGCGGCAGTCCGTCGGCGAAGCCTTCATAATATTCACGATGGCTCACCTTTAAAATCTCATCATACCATTCCTCTTTAAAAGTATATTTATCTGGGTTCGATAGATATGCGTCAATAGCCCTCCGGTATGCCCCCACAACGGTCGCGACATAAAATTCGCTTTTTACTCTGCCCTCAATTTTAAAGCTCATTATTCCGGCTTCAACTAGTTCCGGTATTCGCCGAATAAGACACAAATCCTTTGAATTAAAGATAAACGTCCCCTGTTCATTCTCGTAAACGGGAAAATACTGTCCGGGACGTGTTTCTTCCATAACGCTATATTTCCAGCGGCAAGGCTGGGCACAGTCTCCGCGGTTAGCATCACGCCCCGCAAGGTAATTTGACATAAGACAGCGTCCTGAATAAGACACACACATTGCTCCATGAACAAATGCTTCAAGCTCAAGACCTAGCGGTGTTAATTCATGTATCTGTTTCATTTCTGTGAGAGACAATTCACGTGCCAAAACCACCCTATCAGCTCCAAGCTCATGCCATTTTGAGCAGGACATATAATTGACATTATTGGCCTGTGTTGAAACGTGTATTGACAAAGATGGCGCAGTCTTACGTACAAGGTCGAATACACCAAGATCGCTTACTATCACAGCATCAACGCCGCAGTCTGACAAAGTTCTGATATAGTCCGGCATTTCTTTTATTTCATCGGAACGAGGATATGTGTTCAGCGTGACATAAAGTTTAACCCCGCGCTCATGGCAATACTGTGCCCCTTCTTTTAAATCCTCTGCTGTGAAATTTTCGCTTGCGGTTCGAAGCCCAAAACGTTTTCCACCGCAATAAACCGCATCCGCCCCATAAGTCACAGCCACTTTAAGCTTTAACAGCGAACCTGCAGGGGCAAGCAGTTCTATTTTTCTTTCCATAATATCTCCTACTGACCAATTACAGCGTCGGTGCCGCGCGAAGAATTTGCCGCTTTGACAGCCTTGTTATGCTCGGCAAGTGTTTTTGAAAATGTGTGAACACCATCTTTGTTTACAACAAAGAAATAATAATCTGTTTTATCAGGATTAAGTGCGGCTTTAATAGATGCAATCCCGGGTGATGCAATCGGACCGACCGGCAGTCCTTTGTATTTATAAGTGTTATAAGGGCTGTCTATTTTAGTATCTTCTATAGAAAGTATTTCTTTTCTTTCTTTTAAGACGTACTGAACAGTCGCGCATGACTGCAGGTAAGGATATTGTTTGCTGTTCAGTCTGTTCGTAAATACTGATGCGACCTTTCCCCTGTCCTTATCGTCAGCTGCCTCTCTTTCGATTACAGAAGCAAGCGTTACAACCTGATCGACAGTCATTCCCTTTTCTTTTGTCAAAGCCAAAAGTTTAGAATCGTATTTACTTTTAAAATTATCAAGGAATGCCTTTATAACGACGACAGGATCCTCTCCGACACTGAATTCATAGGTATCCGGGAAAAGATATCCCTCAAGGTAATTTGCTCTTTTGGGAATATCCTTTAAAAAGTCATAATCAAATTTATAGGTATCAATAGTCTTTTTTAGGTCCGCAGCACTGCAGATTTTGTTCTGTTCCAGTATTTGGAGTATCTCTTGCTGTTCCTTGCCCTCAGGAATCAGCACTTTTACTGCACTGGTTGTGGATGTCTTTTTAAGCGCAGTAATGATCCCGAGATAGTCCATTTTTGTATTAAGCTCATATCTGCCATACTTAAATTTACCATCATTCTTGGTCATTTGTGTGAATATCTTAAAAGCAAACTTATATTTAATGACCCCGGCGTCTTTTAAAGATGATGCAATTTCACCTGTTGATGCACCGCGGTTTATATTTACCTCTACTGCGCTGTCGGGCTTTGATAATGCCAGCGCGTCATTTGCAACACTAATAATAAATACAGAAAGTATCAGTGAAATCAGAAGGATAGTCATTGCATAGATAAACGTACGGACATACATCTCTTTTGCTGCCTTTTTTCTCTGAAGTTCCCGCGGGTTAACCGCAGACACATCCATTGTTGCAGACATCTCCTGTCTTGACATTCTTTTTCTCATAGACTTCTCCTTATTTGTGTAACCAAATTTGTAAGCAGACATAGTATAAAGCAGAGACTAAAAGCGAGGTGAAATATATGTGCTTTAGAAACCTTTGTGATAATGACAGCTTTTGGATCATCGCAATTATTACAATCATCATCATCTGCTGCTGCTGCAACGATTAGTCTACTTTCCATTGCTGGTGCAGGCAAGGTTTCACAGCCTGTACCAGCCGTATTTAAAGAAATATAAGACAAGCCGGTAAGAATACCAAATCATATGCTGTGAAAAATACGTAAAGAGTATAACACAACAACGGCTAAAAAGTGAATAGATATTATTTAAATATCAAGAACTTTTACTGTGTACCTATAACAAAAGCAGCTAATGCTGCTTTTGTTATATTATTTATCCGTATCATGGAACTGCATTCTCTGCATTACGTTGTCCGCTGTCTCTTTTCCGCACAAAATCTCCGCAAGCTTATATCCAAACTCAAGGGAAGCACCCGCGCCCTTTGCAGTAATTATATTATCGTCTACGCAGACCGTCTCGTCAGAGCAGATCATGCCCTCACACTGATCCTCATATCCCGGAAAACATGTAGCTCGTTTTCCGCGCAGCATGCCGCGCTTCCCCAAAATTGACGGTGCGGCGCAGATAGCGGCAATGAGTTTACCGTTTTTGTTCATATAATGAAGGGCATTCATGACTATTGGATTTGCCTCAAGATTTGTACAACCTGGTCCGCCCGGAAGAATAATCATATCCGCTTTTGTAACATCAACATCTTCAGGCAATACATCTGTGTTTACGCTAATACCGCGGGCGCTTTTTATTGTTTTTCCTCCAACGCCGACAGTCTTCACCTCGACTTTTGCCCTTCTTAAAATATCAATAGGGGCAATTGCCTCAATATCTTCAAATCCATTAGCTAGAAAAATATAAACCATATTTTATCCTTCTTTCATCAATCAAGCATCATATTTGCATAAGGAACTGCTTTTCCGCCGCCCGACATTATAAGTTTAGTAAGCATCTGCACGGTCAAATGTCTGCTGGATTTACCGCTGCACTGCGCTGCTGTGCCGTTTTCAACTATATAAACCCCATTATTCTCAGGAATAAGAGGATCTTCAAGCTCAAATTTAAGTGAAAGCTCCGGGTTATCCCTGGCAAGTCCGGCAACAGCGGGAAGTGCTCCGGCAATACGGGCAAGTGCGGAAGGAATTGTTACAGAATGTCCGGGATGAATAAGCCCGGGTTTAAAACGGAATGTAAATAGCTGCGCATCAGGATAATCACGGAGCAGCGTTGAAACTGCACCTGCAAAATCATTTTCATCAGCAGAATAATCCTTTATGATAACGCCAAGCCCTGATTTTCTAGTAAACATATAACCGCTTGGCCCGATATAAAGCCTGCCGCCTGCATTCTGATTCTCATAAAAAGTATATCTGAACACTTGCACATCACGCAAAAGTGAATATTTTCCTTTATTTAATACATCAAATACGTCACGGGAAGGCTGTTTCTGCCATATAAAAGTTGGTAAAGGACCAGCCTTCTCAAAAAGTTTTTTCCTTTTTATTTGAAAAGAATTTAATTCAAAAGCATCCGTAAAGCCAAATCTTTCATAGTATCTGTAAAGCGACGTATTTGCCGGAAGAACCGTGCAAAGCGGAATTTCTTTTTCTGCGAAATATATTAGCCCATCCTTTATTAATCCAGACATCAGGCCTCTTCCCTGAAACTCCGGTAATGTCATTGCAGCATAAATATAATATGCCGGCAAAACCTCTTTTTCAAGGCGATAGTTCATTTTTATAAACGCTGCGCTTGAAACAAGGTTATCGCCAACATCATTTTTTAAGAATAAACTTTTATCGAATAAATATTCAAAGAATAAATCTATATATTCATCCGAATCAAAGAATATTTTTTTCCAATTTTCCTTTAAACTTGGAATATCGCTTTCATTAACAAGTGTCATAAACTTTCCTAATCTAAAAAACAATTTCGAATTTTTCGACTAGCTTTACAGGATTATATGATAATTTAGCTTTTCTTAGACCCTCAATCCCAACATCGTCTTCTCTATTTAAATATTTATAATTTGGTTCAAGTGCCAAGGCAAACTGGTTGTTGATCGCGGCATATGTGCCTTCAAACCCGCTGAGCGCCTTTTCAAAATGTACTATAAACATATCCGAACCGTCATACTGAGGAGTACCTGCCGTAAACCCTGCTGGCGACCCGTCGACAAAAGCAATAAGGCCCCTGCCCTTGAGTTCGTCCATATGATCGATCAGATTCTCAAGTGCACATCTTTCAAACTTAATAGTTTCTTCTGCGCACATATCGTTTTCCCTGCACCATTTACGATTGATTTCCTGGACAAGTCCTTTGTTTTCAGCTGTTATCGGTACGAATTCTGACGTATGGATAGTCATAAATTTATTTATATGATTACGTTTTGCATGAAATTTTTTGCCCTGTAGGTTTGCAAGATCGCTCGAAAGATATAAATAATCGAAATAATCCCTTTTCTCCGTAACTTCAACCTGAAAATTTTCTGAAACTTTCTTTGAAAATTCAGCTGACGCGCAGACAATACGCAGCTTTTCACCTTTTTCTTCAGCATAATTTTTTAATTTTTCAATAACAGAAATAATATTGCCCGAGCCGCATGGCTGATAAAACAGCATCTCACCGTTCCTAAAAAGTCTTACAACAAGGAACCCATCCATAAAGGCAATATGAGTATCATATACATCCTTCCACAGATACAATATGCCAAAAGAACTCTCAGTATTATATCTTCCGCTTTTGCTAAGATATTCGTTTACCTTATCTCTATCTTCAATTGTTATCTTCTTAAACTCTATCATCTGTTCTCCAATACAGCTTTGAGCATTTCAAAAATTTCATCATTAAGTTCATTTATGTTTTTTATTTTGCCGTCTTTAATACACGAAACCATCGTCCAGTTAAGTTTTGGGGCAGCCGCATATGCCGTTTCATAACACCGTTTAAGATAGTCTTTGTCCTTTTCGTGAATATCTTTCTTACCATCGTCGCTGTTATAACGAACATTCAAAAGCTGTTCTGAATATTCCGGCGGCATATCAAGGAATATCACTGCATCAGGTTTTGGAAGCCCCATAATGCCATATTCAAACTCTTCAAGCCATTTCAGATATTCGTTCCATTTTTCACGTGGCAGTTTCGAGCACTGATGTATAGCATTAGAAGTCGTATATCTACCGGTAAGTATAACTGAACCACTATTATAATCTTCTCCCCAGTCTTTTTTAAAGGACGCATACCGATCCACTGTGTAAAAGACAGAGGCTGCATATCCGCTGACATCTTCAGGCTTGTTTCCAAACTCTCCGTGAAGGTACATCTCGATAAGAGCCGATGATTTAGTATATGTCGGAAACTCGATTTGTCTCACATTATACCCGGCATCAGCAAGTCGTGAGCCGAGCAGCTTAACCTGTGTCGATTTGCCGCTACCGTCAAGCCCATCCACCACGATCAAAAAACCTTTTTTATTCACGATTCTCACCAAGCGTCTTAAATTTTTTTCTAACCTCAGTCATTTGTCCGCAAGCCATTTTCCCTTCCGGGCAAGGCTTTGTTAAGCATGACGGCCCTGCAAATTTAAATATCGAAGGCGCAACTTGTCTAACCAGCCTCAGCATCTCAGTCGCAACCGCTCTGATCTCCCATTGTGCACGGTTGCAACAGCGTAGATTGAAAAAGTTAATTAATGACCTTGCGTTCATCGTTACAAGCATTTTTGTATCACAGGCGTTTGGAAGAACAAAGCGCGCATCTTCAATAGCTTTTTTGCCCGCAGCCCTTTCCGCTTCCTTTTCATCCATGCCACCAGCAATAAGCTATTTTTTATGATTTTCCTTCAGTATTGCTGTCAAATTATCATAATGCCTCTGATCCTCTTCCATTGCAGCAAGAAACTCAGCTTTTGCCTCAGGAATCTTATCGATCTCAGGCGGAAGCACATATTCAAAATGACCTTCTTTTACATAGCGCTGGCTCTGCACACTGAAAGAGGCAATGCGGTGACGTGTGATCTGAGCAAGCAGGGCTCTAGAAACGCCCTCGATCCCGAAAGTAAATGATACGTGTTCGATCGGGCTTTCATGGCCTAGCTGTGAAAGCATTTCAACAAATTCGCGCGCCGATTCATCACTTATTTTGCCCTGAAGATCCTCTATTGTGCACGCTGAATAGCATATTCGGGCAGCGGCGGCAACGATTTTTTCCGGTTCAGGCGTATGAGTAATTAATGTTACCTTCATAGTACTCTCCAAAGCTATTTATTTCTATTCTTCATCTTATTTACTTCGATTATATAAGCGGGCAGTTTCAGCATCCTTTTAAAACGTTTTGGCTCTTTCAAGAGTCTATAGAACCACTCAAGGTTCATTTTAACGAAAAATTCCGGCGCGCGCTGAGCTGTTCCAGCCATAACATTCACTGTTCCGCCCAGTCCCAGCATTACACCAACATCCAGCCTGTCACGATTGTTGAACATAAAATGTTCCTGTTTAGGTGCGCCGAGACACACAAAAAGAACGTCAGGCTTTGCAGCCGAAATGGTCGGAATGACGTCATCATCGCTTTTGAAAAAACCGTTGAGCGTTCCGCAAATATTGAGTTTCGGGCATTTCGCCTTTATATTGTCCGCCGCTTTTTCCGCGACCCCTGGTTCAGACCCGAAAAGAAAAAGTGAAAGCCCATTTTTCTCAAGTTCCGGAAGAAGGGCGGCAGCAAGATCACAGCCTGCAACTTTGCATTTGAGGGGCGTGCCCAAAATTTTTGCTGCAAGCACGATGCCGGCACCGTCCGGTACTATCATATCAGCTTTGTTTAATGTTTGCAAAAACTCATTGTTATCGAGAGCGTCTTTTGCTATTTCAGCGTTAGGGGTCACTACGACTGATGGCTGCGTTCTGTCCTGAGCAAATTTTATAACAGCGTCAACCGCTTCACTCATAGTCACATTTCCAACAAGCAGCCCCGCAACATTGATTTTTTCCATTATAACCTCCGAATTTTTACTATGTATATTTTAGCCTAAAAAAACCCCACTGTAAAGCGGGGTTTAAAGCAGTAAAGCCGCTATTACGAATACCGTTTTGATTTCACCGCGGTATAAGTGTTTTTCACGTCTTTAAGCGAGCTTGATAGCACTTCCTGAGTTTTTGTAAGAATCAGGTCGACATATTCCTCAGCAGCCCTGATCTCATCACGCATTTTTGCCTCATGCTCAGTGCGTCTTTTAGTGATCTCGTCCTGAGTTTCACGAATGTGCTTTGCGGCATATTCATTTGCATTTGTGATGGCCTCTCCGGCACTTTTCTTAGCATCCGCCATAATATTGTTAGCCTGTGAACGTGCCGCATCAAGCATCTCATTTGCCTGCTGTTTAGCTGACAGTATTATTTCCTCCTGACTAACGAGCAGGCGCGCCTTTTCTTCCGCGTTCTTAGTGATTATATCAGCCTCACGGCGAGCAGCTGCAACGATATCGTTTCTTTCGCGCACGATAGCCTCTGCCTGTTTCAGCTCAACGGGCAGACTTTCACGCATATCATTTAAGAGCTCTGTCAGCATTACCATGTCCACAACGCATTTTCCACTTGATAGTGGAACCTTAAAGCTGTCGTCAAGAAGCTCGTCAAGCTTGTCCATATATTCGTATGTATTCATACCTGCTCCATTCTGCCGAAAAACGGCACATTAATTTTATACTCTTTGCTTCATAAAAGCATGCTATTTTTTGAATTTATCGGTAATAATTTTACAGATCTCTGGAGGAACAAATTTTGAAATATCCCCGCCAAGCGACGCAATCTCACGCACAAGACTCGAGCTTATATGGATATTGTCCCCTCGAGAAGCTATAAGCATGGTTTCAATGCCGGTCATCAGATTGTTTGCTTCCGCCATTTGTATCTCAAAATCAAGATCGCGGGCATTTCTAAGTCCTTTTACTATAACGCCTGCTCCAATTTTTTTTGCATAATCGACAACCAGCCCCTCTGCGGTGTCCACCGACACATTAGGCATATCCTTCGTAATAATTCTGAGCATTTCTGCGCACTCATCAGAAGTGAATGTCTGAACCTTAGCTGTATTTTTTATCACCACTACACGTACATTTTCAAAAACATCAGCGCACCGGCTTATGATATCAAGATGTCCTTTCGTCGGCGGATTAAAGCTTCCCGGTATAAGTGCGGTAACCAAATCTATTCCCCCAAACCGTTTCTAAAATAACGGATGACGACCCTTCCATACTTTGCTGTCTTCTGAAGCGTTATTTTCCCAAACTCTGAAAAAACCTCGTCAGGCTCGTCACTTTCACAGATTACAACTGCATTGTCTGATAACGCGCGTGTCTTACTCAGCAGTTCCAGAGAAGCATTCACAAGTCCCTTGCCATATGGAGGATCTATAAAAACGAGATCAAAAGAATTTTCACGCAGCGTCTTAAGATAAGCCAGAGAGTCGCAGACTTTTACCTCTGCCTTATCTGTTAAATGTGTCGCAAGCAGATTTTGTCTTACAATATCCGCCGCATTTCTTGACGCATCAATAAAAACAGCATGTGCTGCTCCGCGGCTCAATGCTTCAATACCCATCTGCCCGCTTCCTGCAAACAGATCGAGCACACGTTTGCCTGTCAACTCATTAAAAAGGCTTGAAAAAATGGCCTCTTTTACCCTTTCTATGGTCGGACGGGTATCAAGCCCGCTGAGCGTTTTCAGGTTTGCGCCTCTTGCTGTTCCGGTTATTACCCTCACTTGCGTACCTTCTTTTCCCTTTACTCTATATTAGTATGATTTTCCGTAAAAATCAATCTATAATTGCTCAAAATAACGCTTAACAGACAGTGCTGCGGCTTTGTTCATACCAGGTGTATCAGCAAGCTGGCGTATATCAGCCTCTTTAATATTCTGCACCGATCCGAATTTAATAAGCAGATTTTTTATGCGTTTAGGTCCAAGCCCCTTAATATTGTCAAGTTCAGTTTTTACAACCTTCTTTTTATGCGTTTTGGCCTGAAATCCAATAGCAAACCGGTGCACCTCTTCCTGAATCGTCGCCACAAGCGTAAACGCCGGAGACGTCATCTTGAGCTGCGCCTCACCGTGCTCGTCTGTGATCCCACGCGTCTTGTGCTTATCATCCTTCACCATTCCGTAAACCGTAAGTTGTATTCCGTATTCCGAAAGAACGCCTTTTACCGCTGAAACCTGTCCCTTTCCACCGTCAACAAGCAAAAGATCGGGCAGCATTTCAAAACCACGGCTGCCGTCCTGATAACGCTTGATCCTTCTTCTGACTACTTCCCTCATGGATTCATAGTCATCTTGACCCTCAAAGGATTTTATTTTAAACTGCCTGTATCCGCTTTTGTCCTTCTCACCGTTTGAGAAAAGCACGATCGCTCCTACGTTATCTCCGCCACCCATATTTGATATGTCGATAGCTTCAATCCGTGACGGAATATTTTCAAGGCAAAGTACATTTTGGAGGTCTACAATCGACTTTGCCGCCTTTTCCTCACGTTTAAGAGCAAGCCTCACAGTTTCAGCAGCGTTTTCAGAAACCATATGCACCGTCGCCCTTAGCTCACCGCGCTGTGGCACTTTAATGTGCACCTTCGCCTCGGTCTTATCTGAAAGATACTGCCCTATAAGTTCCATATCTTCACACTCAAATGGAAGCAACACCTCGCGCGGTATATCGGCGCGCATTGCATAAACTTGCTTTAAAAACCCCGCAAGCCCCGCCGCCTTGTCATCAAAATCCGCCCGTAACAGACTGTAATTTACCTTTGATATTATGCGTCCGCTTCTTACAACAAAAAGAGTTGCCACAGCGCAAAACTCGTTGTCGGCATATCCAATCACATCTCGGTTGACGGAAGGCGCTGCAACGACCTTTTGATTCCCTGAAAGCCTGCGAACAGCAGATATACGGTCACGAAGTTTAGCCGCTTTTTCAAACTGTTCCTTTTCAGCGGCTTCTTTCATATGACGTTCCATTTCACATATAGCGCTTTCATAATTACCCTCTAAAAAGCTTATAACGCTTTCTATCGTCGCCTTGTATTCGTCACGGCTTACCTGTCCCGAGCAAAGCCCTATGCAGTTGTCTATTGCAAAGTTAAGGCACGGTCTGCCACGTCCTATATCGGACGGAAATTTGCGTTTACAGGAGGGCAGCTTGAAAGTAGCCCGCAAAATACTAATTATTTCTCCGGCATTTCCCGTATACGGACCAAAATAGCGAGCCTTGTCGTTTCCTCTGCGCCGCGTAATTTCAACCATGGGATAATCATCGTTCATGTTGATTTTAATATATGGATAGGTCTTATCATCCTTGAGCAGGATGTTATAATGGGGTTTATAATGCTTGATCTCCGAACACTCCAGCACGAGCGCTTCCATTTCACTGCCGGTAATTATATAGTCGAAATCAAACACATCGGCAACCATTCGTTTAACTTTAGGAGTATGGCTTTCAAGCGCGTTGAAATACTGTGAAACACGGTTTTTCAGTATCTTCGCTTTTCCAACGTATATTATTTTGCCGCCCCTGTCCTTCATAAAATATACGCCGGGTTTTTCGGGCAGATTCTTCACTTTTTCTTTTATCCGCAGCAG
This sequence comes from Bacillota bacterium, assembly GCA_030705925.1. Taxonomy (NCBI): domain Bacteria; kingdom Bacillati; phylum Bacillota; species Bacillota bacterium. The sequence goes on along the minus strand of JAUZPM010000009.1, from coordinate 26,307 downwards.
TGTTTCTCCGTCCAAGTTCACCCCTCCAGTGATAGTAAAAAAGCTGCGTCTGACGACACAGCCTGTTATTTACATTATAAAGTTAAATTATTCGTTAAAATTGGAATTAACAAGTTCGATAAGAGCGTTTACGGCAAGTTCCTCGTCAGCGCCGTCAGCACATATCATTATTTTTGTTCCCTTTTGGATACCGAGTGATAAAACACCCAAAAGGCTTTTCGCGTTAACACGTCTGTCGTCTTTTTCGACCCATATTGATGATTTGAACTCATTTGCCTTCTGAATAAAAAAGGTTGCCGGTCTTGCGTGTAAGCCAACCTGGTTTTGAACGGTTACCTCTTTAGAAAACATATTATCACGCCTTCCCAATATCAACATTTCATTATAAATACAGAATACTAAAAATGTAGTGCAAAGTCAATATAAAATTAGTTGGCATATATTATTATTAGTTAATTTGCTCAACTTAAGATCACTTATGAAAACTCTTTTTGTTCAACGTTTCAACATAAACCTGTTCGATTGATGCTGTCATCGCTCGTGCTGTGAAATCATTTTCATATCGTGACCGGCTGTTAATACTCATCATGTTATAAATCTCATTATCTGTAAATAAAAGTGTGATCTTGTCAGCCAGTGCATACGGGTCACCGACTGGGACTACATATCCGCATACTTCATTTTCCACCACGCCGCGGTTCCCGCCCGCATCTGTAACGACACAAGGCTTACCAAGACTCATAGCCTCGATCAGCGCGAGGCTGGTCGCCTCCGATAGAGAGCTGTTGACTTCAATATCAATGCAGTTCACGAGTTCGCCTATATTTTCCAGAAAGCCAGTGAACAATACACTCTCTTCAAGCCCTTTTGCTTTAACGAGTTCCTTAAGTTCCGCTTCACGCTCTCCCGTTCCTGCAATAAGAAATTTTGCCTTGATGCCTTTTTCAAGAACTAGCCTAGCCGCCTCGACAAAATATTCATGTCCTTTTACAGCAGAAAGGCGCCCAATAATCGCCGCAGATTTTTCATCCTTACCTATTCCAAATTTTTTTCTGAGCTGATCCCTTCGTTTTTCGTCAATTGGCCTAAGGGGTGCAACTCCGTTTAATACGACATGCACTTTTTCAGGTTTTACACCTGCTGAAATAAGCTCGTCCTTTGCCGCATCAGCCACTGCTATCACGGCGTCGGTAGTTGAGTTATTGAGCCATGCATTAAAAGCCTTTCCCAATCCCTTCGAAAAAAATCCGGTTGGCGTAAAAAGGCTGTGCCTCGTATATACTACTGCCGGAACACCTGCAAGGCGCGCAGCTATGCGCGCTGAAAGGCTCGCATGCGTATGCACAATGTCAGGCTTTTCCTTTTTGAACAGCTTATATAAAATTCTTATAGCGGATGGATCAAGCGACTTGTCACGCATGCCGTCTATTTCAATTATTCTCGCTTTTTTTGCTGAAACAGGTGCCTTTAAAAGACTTCCTCTAGGCATGACAACGGAGACGTTGAATTTCTTTTTATCATACGCATCAAGATATGTAAGCAGCACTTTCCCCGCGCCGCCGATATTAGTATCACTTGATACTTGAAGAACTTTATACATTACTTGCTTCCTTTATCCATTTTAGCTGACGAAATAACTGTGCTCGTAGTCTGAAGCCGCTGAGTATTTATACCAAGCGTACCGCCTGGTGCTACAAGCCTGAACCCGTTTAGAAAGTTCCCGTTTTCATTGCATTTGCCTTTGCCCTCGACAGTAAGAGTCATATCGTAATATTCAGGTGATGGCTGCTGTGAAAATGTGCCGTTCAGATTTTCAATAAGCGTCATATTAGGCTCAATTTTTTTATCTGCAACGGTTCCGATCTCAACGCCTGTTTCTGAATCATAAATTACGTCGCCAATATTAACGGCATTATAGGAAAAATCGCGAATCTTATATATTTTAACTTTAAATTCTATAGCAGAATCCTTAACATCGGATTTCACAGCACTTAGAAGGTTTGTCTTAGCAGCCATTCCGGCAAGAGCAGCGATAACAAATAAAATTATCGCAACATCCAAAATATTAAACAGGCCGAATAATTTACTCTTTTTCATTCTGTCCATTTTTATACTCCTTTATTTGTGCCGGCATTGTCAGGGTTTACTACCGTTATTATGCCTGAACCCGCGAAATCTTTAGATTGGAAAAAAATCTGAGAACCAACGCCCATAACTGTTCCGTTAATTGTAATTCTTCCGTTCTGCAAAGTGGCTTTATCCGATGTGCAGCGAAGTGTGACCGAATACTTTCCCGGTACTTCGGACATTACTTTCTGCCCGGAATTGTAGTTTGTAAGTTCCTTTTTATATGGGCTTACCTGAACGCTTTTTATAACACCAAGATCGGTCTGCTGAACGGCATTCTTAATTGAATCGCCAACTGTTGCGCAATCCTTTATTGCCGCATCTACATCGTTAACCTCTATCTCGAAATCCACTTTGTAAGTATTAACTTTAGCATTTGCATGCTGTACAACAAATAGCACTGCGCCAATAGCGGCAACAAGTACAATTATTATCAGAATGTCAAATACATTGAATTTACGTTTAACCACGTTTTCCATAAGTATCCTCCAAAATTTATTCTTGATCCTCGGCTCTTCCCCACTCGAGAAGATAACCCCGGTATAAACCCACCGTAAGTCCAAGTATTGTCCAGAACATTAAAAATATTCTGTAGTTATACCATACGTTATCCGTAAGTCCCTGGAGAACATACGCCAACATTCCAACTCCAAGCGCGGTTATCATGTTTTTAGTATCTACATCATCAATATCGAATCGGCTGCCCAATACTCTTTTGAAGTAAAAAACCAAAATAAACAGAAAACAGATAAACCCTAAAAAGCCCATTTCAACAATTATATTTAAAAACAGATTATGTGGGTGAAGGGCGTAAGCTGCCCCACTGAGCGCATATGCAGGATACACCTGTGTAAATATGTCTGTTCCCGTTCCAATCCCTGTGACCCAGAAATGTTTAAGCATACGTAGTGTTCCTACCCATATGTTCACACGATATGCTGTAGATGTATCGGACATATTTCCGATACTTGAAATTCTTCCTACAACGGAATGTGGGAGTACTGCGGGTAAAAATGGCACCGCCAACAGACATAACGTCGCTAATTTAATAAATACTTTATTTATAATAAGCAGATACAATCCAAACGCAAGGATAAACGCGAGCCATGCGCCCCTCGAATAAGTGTATACAAGCGCCAGCCCCATAAAGAAGATACTAACTATCCATTCATATCTTCCTCCTGTTTTTTTGCCGATCAAAAGAGCAAATGCAACCGGTATAAGCAGAATCAGAAATTCTCCGAAAACATTCGGGTTTTCAAACGTGCCTATGACTCTTGCCGTTATATCAGAAAACATACTGGTATCGACCCAGACGAGAGAGTTTCTAAAACCAGAAAAATACTGGTATACGCCGACAATTGCCGAAATCGTACCAGATGCAACGCCTGCAATTATTGCACGCATTGCCCAGCTTTTGCTTCTCATCGTGTTCGCGGCGACAAAGTATACCAGAAGAAAGATTGCGTAAAGCATTGTCGGATAGAGGCTTTTGATAGGATTTAAGGATGTTGCGCAGCCAAGCAGCAGCATTACGATCAAAAACATCAGCACAGCGACATCAAGCTTATCGAACGTAACCGAACGCTTTCCTCTAAATAGTTTGAACGCAAATGCAAAAATAACAAGCATCGAAACAAGCAGCATCAGCTTAGTCGATAAAAAGGGAAGTGTAAAGAGCAGCAGGATCATTCCGAACTCAGGCATGTTTAAAACCAGAACTGCCGCAATAAGCGCAATAAACGCAAGCGGAACATAATGAGCAGGAACAAACCATGCAAATGCGGCTGATAAAACTGCTAAAAGGCAAGGAATCAATGGTGAATGAACCGTTTTATTTACGGCTAGCTGTTCATTACGAATTCCTGCAACATTAAACAGAAGTCTGCTTAAAATAAAACTTCTTCTGACAGACTGATACAGTGAGTGTTTATAAGTCATCATAAGTATGCCCATGAACAGGAAAGACGCTGAATACACAGCATTAATGGCAATATTCAGATTGCCGAGCTGTCCGGCAGCTAAAGCCCGAATTACTGTGACAGCCGAAACTGTAAAAGCATAAACAACACAGCCGATCCCCCATGACATAAGTGACAAAGACATTAAGTATAAGAAAAAAGCTTTTAACTTCGCCATTAAAACGCTTTCTTCAACAAGACTGGCAAATTTCTTTTTAGACGCAGCGGATTTTGCCCCAAGCATAGCAAACAGAGCTGCAAATGCGCTGCCCTCTTTTAGGTTATGAAGACTGCTGTCAGTATTTAAGTATGCTGAAAGCGCCGACGTATTTGCTTTATCATAAAAAAACTCAGCAATACGGCCACCAATTTTATTAAAAAAACTACCTGTTAAAATTTTATTCCCGCTCATTTTTATCTTGCTAGCAGTATTTTTTGCATTAATGCTCACCTAATCACCACACTCTTTTTCAATTTTGATTTCACTAATAAGTTTTAAATCCTCTTTATCCGGACACAGCCTGTCCATTAAATCTGGACGTCTCTCCATAGTGAGCCGAAGGGATTCTTTTCGGCGGTAGGTATTGATATTTTTTTCGTGTCCGCTGAGCAGCACGGACGGCACATCGTGTTCCATAAAAGAAGCCGGCCGTGTATACTGAGGATATTCAAGAAGCCCGCTGTAAATGCTTTCGTCTTTATAACACTCTTCATCGGAAAGCACGCCGGGTATAAGCCTTGCCACACAGTCTATAAGGCAGAGTGCAGGAAGTTCCCCTCCTGTCAGGACAAAATCTCCTATTGAAATCTCTTCATCGACGCACATATCAATTGCCCGTTGGTCTATTCCTTCATAATGCCCGCAAAGAAGCGCGATTTCCGAATGCTTACTGAGTTTTTCTGCCATAGTCTGAGTAAATTTGTTGCCTTTGGGCGAGAGATAAATTACATACGGCTTTACTCCAAGGTTTTCTTCCACAGCCTTGACGCAACTGAAAACAGGCTGCACCTGCATTACCATTCCCATTCCACCGCCGTAAGGATAATCATCTACCCTGCGGTGTTTGTCCTCGGTAAAATCACGAATATCCCATAGGTTAACTTCAATATGACCGTTTTTCTGTGCCCGGCCTATGATGCTTTCTTCTGTAAATGCGGTGCACATTGACGGGAACAGTGTCATCAAATCGAATCTCATAACTCAAACAGACCCGCAAGCGGAGTGATTTTCATCACACCGCCCTCTATATCGACCTCTTTGACAACTTCCTTGATCCCTGGAATAAGTGTATCCGTTCCCTTATTGTCTGTAACAGTATACACGTCGTTTGAGCCGGTGCTCTGCACCTCTGTTATTTTGCCGTATTCCCTCTCAGTTCCAGCGTCTATGACGCTAAGCCCGACAAGATCCTTAACATAGTATACGCCTTTTGGAAGGACAACTTCCTCACGATTTATATAAATAATCTTATTAATCAGATGAAGCGCATCGTCTATGCTTTCAATGCCTTCGAACTTTACGTTCACAAAATTCTTATGCACCTTTGAATACATCACTCCGAGGGGCACACCGTCTTTAAGATAAAGCGTCTTGAATTTTAGCAAAAACTCCGGAGTGTCGCACCATGGTTCGATCCGCACCTCACCTCGTATGCCATGGGTGTTGACTATCTTTCCCGATTCCAAGTAAGCCTTCTGCATTTTGCCTCCCTCTAAAACAAGTCAGACTGTTTCAAAGCGGCATTTTATTAAATGCAGTTTTGAAACGGTCTGACGGGGGCGGAAAACCACCCCCGTCTATGTCCTAGTCGACAATGTCGACGATGACCTTTTCATTTTCCTTTGTTGCTGCGGCTTTCATGAGCAATCTTATTGCCTTTGCAATGCGGCCCTGTTTGCCGATAACACGACCCATATCCCCGTCCGCGACACGCAGTTCGTAAACCACTGTTCCGTCGTCCTTGTTCACGACAGTTACGTTAACGGCTTCCGGCTCGCTGACAAGATTTTTTGCAAGCGTTTCAAGAAGTTCCTTACACATAAATCCTCCATACGGGCAAAAAGTGACCCGTCAACATTATAAAATGCCGTTTTTCTTGAGCAGTACTTTAACCGTATCGGTCGGCTGTGCTCCGTTTTTGATCCATGTGTTCACCTTATCGGCGTCCACCTTGAACTCTTTCGGCTCAACCATAGGATTGTATGTTCCGACTTCCTCGATAAATCTGCCGTCACGCGGATATCTGGAATCAGCAACAACAACACGGTAAAACGGTGTTTTCTTAGCGCCCATTCTTCTAAGTCTGATTTTAACTGCCATTTAGTTCACCTCCCTACTTCCATACCTTTTATACTTATTAAAATTTCAAGTATAATCAATTAAAACGGGAGACGGAATTTGCCGCGTTTAGGCATTTTCCCTCCGCCAAACTGCTTCATCATTTTCTTCATCATATCAAAACGTTTCAGAAGCAGGTTTACATCTGACACCTGTGTTCCACTGCCTTTTGCGATACGCAGACGCCTGCTGCCATTTATCAAATCGGGGTTCGCCCGCTCCTTCGGCGTCATTGACTCTATTATAGCGCCGGCTTTCTTCATCAGATTATTATCTATCTGTGCATCTTTCAGTGCTGCTGAGTTCACGCCTGGGATCATTCCTGCTATCTGATCCAAAGGTCCCATATTTTTCATCTGCTGCATCTGTTCGTAAAAGTCGCCGAGGTCAAAAGACTGTTCGCGAATCTTTTTCTCAAGTTCTACAGCTTTCTTTTCATCGAATGCCTGTTCTGCTTTTTCTATAAGGGTCAGCACATCACCCATGCCCAGTATCCGGTTAGCCATCCTGTCAGGATAAAACGGTTCAAGATTATCCAGCTTTTCGCCAGTCCCCACAAATTTTATCGGTTTTCCAGTGACATATTTAACCGAAAGCGCTGCGCCGCCTCTTGTATCGCCGTCTGTTTTTGTAAGGACGACGCCGGTAATCCCGAGCGCCTCGTTAAAAGCAGATGATACATTTACAGCGTCCTGTCCTGTCATCGCATCGACGACAAGCAATATTTCAATCGGATTTATAGCTTTCTTAACATCTTTAAGCTCGTTCATCATTGCCTCGTCTATATGCAGACGTCCGGCAGTATCCAAAATGATAATATCATTACCGTGTTTTTTTGAATGCGCAACAGCCTCTTTAGCAATCGTTACAGCTGACGTCCCCTCCGGCATAGAAAAAACCGGAACGCCTGCGTTTTCCCCGACGATCTGAAGCTGTTTTACAGCGGCGGGACGATAGATGTCGCATGCCGCTAGAAGCGGGCGCTTTCCCTGCTTTTTAAGGTGAAGCGCAAGTTTGCCGCTATGCGTGGTCTTTCCCGAGCCCTGAAGTCCAACCATCATAACGATCGTGGGCGGTGCAGGGGATATCTCAAGTTTGCTCTGCGTTTTTCCCATGATCTCACAGAGCTCGTCATTTACTATTTTAATTATCTGCTGAGCAGGCGTCAGGCTTTCAAGTACCTGTTCGCCAACAGCACGCTCAGTCGTCCTGTTTACGAATTCCTTAACGACCTTAATATTGACGTCGGCCGCAAGCAGCGCAAGCTTTACCTCACGCATTGCCTCTTTGACATCGGCCTCGGTCAGCTTGCCCTTGCTGCGAAGCCGTTTGAAAGCGGCATTCAATTTATCCGATAAAGATTCAAAGAGCATCAGGTTCCTCCGGTTATTTTAAAGCCTTCTCGGCTGTTTCAAGCGCTGTTGCCACAGTTTCTTCTATTGGGCGGGAGAAGTATGAGTCAATGTTGAGCTGCCTGATATGCGACAGATGTTCTGAAAGTTCTCCAATGGTTTCTTCCAGAAGAGCCATTCTGTCCGCAAGCCCGAGTTTTTCCTCTAGTTCAAGTATATATGCCTCTCCGCGTTTGATGCTGTCTCTGACGCCCTGGCGGGTGATATGCGCATGTTCTGCGATTTCGGCGAGTGAAAGATCCTCGTCATAATATAATTCCATGACCTCACGCTGTTTATCCGTAAGCATAGCTCCATAATAATCCATTAGCAGAGCCATGCGAAGATCTTTACTTTTCATACTTGCACCCCCATATGTAAAGCAAATTGCTTTTACAGTATACTCAAAAGAATGTATATTGTCAATATCAATACCGCAATTTATTGATATTTATTTAAGCTCCACGATAGTCACGCCGCTTTCACCCTCGCCATATACGCCAAGGCGGAACGATCTCACATGCGGGTGTCCCTTCAGATATGAATGAACGCCAGCACGAAGGGCTCCGGTGCCTTTCCCGTGAATAATTGTAACAGTAGACAAGCCGTTCATAACAGCTCCGTCAAGGAAACTGTCGATTTCGATTTCCGATTCATCAACCATTTTGCCGCGCAGGTCAAGCTCTAAAGTGACGTCTCTGTCTATCTTAGAACTCGTAGAGCGAAGAGACTTCATCCCTGCTCCGTTCACCGTTACCCGCTCTTTTTCAACAAGCACGACATCGCTTATATTGACTTTCGTTTTAATAAGACCTGCACGTACAGTTATATCCCCCTTATCGTCAGGAAGGGTAAGTACATCCGCCTCTTTATTGAGTTTTTTAAAGCGGACGACGTCTCCAACACGCAGCGCCCGCGGCAGCTTATAATCATCCTCTTTATTTTCAACAGGATCTATCGTATCGTCAAGTTGTTTAATGCCAGCTTTAAGGGATTTTTTTGCCGAATTCAGCCGCGACTCGAAATCCTCTTTTTCCTTCTGACGTCTTATATCCTCAAGTTCGGAAACCATATTTTCATAGAATCTTTTAGAAGATGCAAGCACGCGTTTTGCCTCGTTTCTTGCCTTCTCAATTTCCTTTTCACGGCTCAGATCAAACTTTTTTCGCTGTTCCTCGATTTCGGATTTCATGCGCGCGATTTCCGTCTTCATATGTTCGGCTTCATCGCGCTGTTTTTCCATTGCCTGTCTTTTAGCCTCAAGGTCGGACAGCACCTCTTCAAAACGCAGACTTTCGCTTCCTATAAGGGAACGAGCGCGTGAAATAATATCGTCGTCAAGCCCCAATTTAGACGATATTGCAAATGCATTTGATTTTCCCGGAATGCCGATCAAAAGCTTATAGGTCGGTTTAAGGGTCTCAACGTCAAATTCGCAAGATGCGTTTTCAACACCTGGGGTTTTAAGCGCATATACTTTTAGCTCAGCGTAATGGGTCGTTGCGGCTGTCTTTGCCCCGAAAGCCTTAACCCTTTCAAGAATAGATATCGCAAGCGTGGCACCCTCTACTGGGTCAGTTCCCGCGCCAAGCTCGTCAAAGAGTACCAGAGAATCCCTGTCCACCTCATTTATTATTTTCACGATATTTGTCATATGTGACGAAAACGTTGATAATGACTGTTCGATGCTTTGCTCGTCGCCAATATCGCAGAATACATTGTCAAAAACCGAAAGTCTGCTTTCGTCCGCACACGGAACGAAAAGCCCCGCCTCAGCCATCAGTGTCAGCAGCCCTATCGTCTTGAGCGTTACAGTTTTGCCGCCGGTATTAGGGCCAGTAATAACCAAAGTCGTATAATCCCCGCCAAGACTGATGTTTGTTGGAACCACTTTAGCCGGATCGATAAGCGGATGGCGTGAGCGTCTCAGGTCAATGATGCCCTTGTCGTTCATGATAGGACGTGTAGCTTTTATTGCATACGCATATTTTGCTTTTGAAAATATAAAATCAAGCCGGACTATGATAGTATAATCTTTTCTGATTTTCTCCGTAATGTTTGAGACATCGCTCGAAAGCTCAAACAATATCCGTTCGATCTCTTTCTGCTCTTCAGCGCGCAGCATACGAAGTTCGTTGTTTGCCTCAACAACAGGCATGGGCTCGACAAATAATGTAGATCCGCTGCCGGAAGTGTCATGTACAAGTCCGGGTATTTCGCTTCTGTATTCTGATTTAACTGGCACTACATAACGGTCGCCGCGCATTGTAATGATAGGTTCCTGCAGGTATTTATGGTTTTGCTGTGATCTTATCAGTCTCTGCAAGACTTCACGCGCGTTTTCGAGTGAGCGGCTGATTTTTCTTCTTATGGAGGCAAGCGCTGGACTTGCATTATCGGATACCTCTTCCTCAGAAATAATGGCGCTGTCTATCTTCCCCTCGACAAATCTATCTGCCTCAAGCCCTGAAAATAGCTCTTTTATAGAAAGGCCATTCATATTGTCATCCATGTATTCCTGCAGTCTTCGCGTTGTCTTAAGGATATAGGCGACATCCAAAAGCTCACGAAGCGACAGCGCCGCTCCCTTGTCTGCACGTTTGAGAGCAGTGTCAACGCTGCGGATCTCTGCAAACCCAGGGCTTCCTTTTTTGCCAGCAAGTTTTACTGCATCCTCCGTTTCGGTAAGTCTCAGCATGACTTCCGTAAGACTTGTCACAGGCATAAGGCCTCTCGCAAGTTCTTTTGCGTCCTCGCAGACCGCGTGAGCCGCAAGTTGTTCCGTTATTTTTCTATATTCAAGAGTATTAAGTGATTTTTCGTTAAGTTCCGTCAATATGTTTCACCTCTAACACAGTGTTTTGTAAAAATCGAGTGTCTTAAATGCAAAATCTGTATGCATAAGCACAAATGCCTCTGCCATTACAGAAAGCTCTGAAAGCGCATGGTCGGAAAGCGAAAAGCTGAATATCCCCTCTTCTCCCATTATGCGGCAAAGCGCCTTATAAACGGATGGCGAGACAGAAACTGCGTCACCGTCCTTCTCCCGGCAGCTTTCGCACACAACGCCGCCTGCGGCGCTGTCAAAGTAAAGCGGCTTTTCGATCTCACCGCCGCACAGAACACAATCATGCAGTTCCGGCATAAAGCCTGACAGCATCATTAGGCGCAGTTCGTAAACGCTTTTGATTAGTGCGGCAGGTCTATCACCCTTTCCGAGCAGATAAAGCGTGTTGAGTGTCAGCTTCAATATTTCATCATCAGCGGCGTTTTCCTGCACGACTTTACCGGCAAGCTCTGTTATATAGCTTGCAAGCGCCAGCGTTTCAATATTTTTTCGCAGTTCAAAATTACCGGCGATAATTTCAGCCTGGTTTACAGAATATGTATCCTTGTTTTTAAATAAAGTGAAATCGGCGTAGGTGAAACATTGGGAAGCCGCCATGAGAGGGCTTTTTAGTCTCCTGCTGCCCCGCGCCCATGCCTGTATCTTTCCAAGCCCCTGTGCCAAGACGGTGAGCACTTTATCGCTCTCGCCCACCGCCGTTTCTTTTATCACAAATCCCTTAACCTTAAGGTTCACACAGCACTCCCGCTTTTATTCTGACAAACAGCCTGTCCGGCTGCGCATATTTTATTATCGCCAACTAGTTTTACTGGTTTATCGTTTTCGCCTGTCATTTTATAAAGTAGATATACGTTTATATTTCCGCTTTTTTCAAATAGATTCCATATAGAATTCATAACAGCCTCCATAAAAACCAAATCTGATTTCATTTTTTGCTGTTACAGTCTTTTAATACCCGGCACTTTTTTTACTTTTTAACTATTATATCCAAAGTTTTTTAAAAGAAAGTCGCTGTCTCTCCAGTTTTCCTTCACTTTAACAAAAACCTCAAGAAAAACATGGCAGTCAAAAACCTGTTCCATATCTTTTCTTGCAAACGAGCTTATTTTTTTAAGCGTTTCACCTTTTTTGCCTATTATGATTCCTTTATGGGATTCTTTTTCGCAATAAAGGGCCGCCGAAATGCGGATAATATCCTCTTTTTCTTTAGTCTTGCCTTCCTTGAATGATTCAATCTCAACCGCAATTCCGTGGGGCACCTCGTCGCGCAGTATCTGCAGGGATTTCTCACGCAATATCTCAGCCGCAAGCTGTTTTTCCGGCTGATCAGTCAGTGTGTCCTCTGGAAAATACTGCGGCCCCTCAGGCAAAAGATTAATGATTTCTTTTTTCAGAATATCGATACCGTCGTTCTTTCTTGCGGAAACGGGTATCACTGCGGTAAAATCCGCAATTTCAGCGTATGCTGCAATAGTTTTAGCAACGTTTTCTTTGCTGCTAATGTCTATCTTATTAACCGCAAGGATAATTGACGACCCCGATTCTTTTGCGTGTTCTATTACATTTTGCTCGGTTGTTCCCGCCTCTCCAGTCGGTTCAACTACAAGCAGGACGACGTCAACCTCAGACTGTGCGTCGCTTGCGGCTTTCATCATATATTCGCCGAGTTTTGTCCTTGGCCTGTGAAGTCCGGGGGTATCCATAAACACTGCCTGAGCAGTGTCCTCAGTCAAAACCGCAAGTATGCGGTTTCGGGTGGTCTGAGGCTTATTGGAAACGATAGCGACTTTTTGCCCAACAAGCGCATTCAATATGCTTGATTTTCCCACATTAGGCCTTCCTACTATCGCAATAAATCCAGAATGGTTAACCATATAATTCTCCTATCTTGTAATCCCGAGATTTTGAAGTATCTGCTCCTGCTTTTCAAACATTTCCCTTTCGCTTTCCGGCTCCATATGATCGTAACCCATGAGGTGAAGTATGGAATGGACGGTCAGGAAAGCGGTCTCGCGTTCAAAGCTGTGGCCGTATTCCTCAGCCTGACTTTTCGCCTTTTCTAGGGACAAAACAATATTCCCAAGAAGCACCCGCCCCGAAGGATCTTTGATTACTTTTGAAAAATCCCCCGGCACATCAAATTCCAGCATAGGAAAAGAGAGCACATCCGTCTCTCTGTCTATGCCGCGCTCGCTTGAATTTATATCATGAATCTCTCTGTTATCAGTAAAAGTGATATCGATCTCCGCAGGATATGGAAAGCCTTCCGCTTCAAGCGCGGCGGTACAACATGTCCTTAAAAGATCACGCAGTGATTTCGGAGTTTTAAGCTTGTCCTGACGATTTGCAAAGCTAAATCTGTGTGTCATACTTTTATGCTCCGCGTGTGGGAAGCTTTTTTCGCCTCATACTTTTCATAGGCATTCACGATCTGCTGTACAAGCTTATGGCGAACTACGTCACGTGTAGTAAGCATGCATATCCCGATGTCATCAACGCCCTCAAGCACCTTTTTCGCTTCTATTAGTCCGCTTTTCTTTCCAGATGGCAGATCAGTCTGTGTTATATCTCCGGTTATTACCATTTTAGAATTGAATCCAAGGCGGGTCAAAAACATTTTCATCTGTTCCGTCGTCGTATTTTGCGCCTCGTCAAGAATTATAAACGAATCGTCAAGTGTCCTTCCCCTCATATACGCAAGGGGAGCAACCTCAATATTCCCCCGCTCAAGATATTTCTGGTATGTTTCTACCCCGAGCATATCAAAAAGCGCGTCATGAAGAGGGCGAAGATAAGGATCAACTTTATTCTGCAAATCACCCGGCAGAAAGCCGAGCTTTTCACCCGCTTCAACAGCGGGGCGCGTTATGATTATCCGGTTGACCGTTTTTTCACGAAATGCTGCAACCGCCATTGCGACCGCAAGATAAGTTTTTCCTGTTCCTGCGGGGCCGATACCGAAACTGATAGTATTATCCCGTATAGACGCGATATATTTCTGCTGTCCTATCGTTTTTGCCTTTATGGGTTTGCCCTTTGCAGTAAGGCAGATACTGTCTGTTCCAAGTGTTGCTATCTTGTCCTCCTGCCCCTCTTTTACAAGTGATATGATATAATCCACATCCACATCACGGTGCTGCATACCGCGGCTGGCAAGCAGAAATATGCCTTCAAGAGCTTTAGCCGCCTGTTCGGTTTTTTCGATATCCTCTCCGGTAACTTTCAGTTCGCCGCCACGAAATACAATATTTACGCCGAATTTACGCTCGATATTTTCAATATTTTCGTCCAGACTGCCGAAGGCACTTATGACCTCCTCGACCCTGTCAACGCTGACGATCCTGTCCGCCATATTCTGCTCCTTTATTTTATCCTTGTGTTTTTGGTATATCTTCTGGAACCTCCGTCTGAGTGATAGGTGCGTCTTCAGCGATATTTTCGATGCACTGACACTCAAGTGTCATGATAAGTGATCCGTTATCGTCACGCTCCTTAACATTTTCCGATTCGATATTCACATCCTTGAGATGCTCGTTTTTTGCTTTGTTCAGACTGTCAAGGCAGAGCTGCCTTTGCTCATCCGGTGTAAGCTGTCTTTCCACCTCGCGCACCTCTTCAAAGCTCTCCTTGTAGAGAGTTATCGGAAGATAAAAATCATGACCTACAGATAATTCCTTTTTTGTTTCAATTTTATCATAGTTTGTCACAGGAATACCACTCTTTATGAACAATTTTATTGGAAAATCAAAAATTTTCAAAGTGTTCCTTGAGTAAACTTTCCCTGTTTTCTCACGCTCTACTATTGTTTTGGGACAGGTATTCATAAAAGTATACCACGTTCGTGCCAAGACCTTTGCCCGTGCCGCAACAAGCCGTGTCTTTCCCTCTGTATTCGTTATCTGACCGCTCACAAGCACATCTCCCTTGCTGACTGCAGCACCCACTGTTGCAACGCTTTGCCCCTCGTATGCTTCGATGGAAATAATCTGACCCGTTTCTTTAGCAACAATGTTTCTAGGAGTAGTTTTGTCAACAATATCAGGCGCCTTTACCCGTTCTTTTACCTCGACTTCGACTTTAGTGCCTTTGACGTTAAGTGATAACCATGAAAGCTCCGGCATATCAAGAAGTACAGACTGTGTCAGAAAATCATGTTGAATTGACGATTTTAATATGCCCTTTTTAAAGCCGTATTTTTGCAGCGAATTCAAAATCGCCGATGATTCAACTTTTTCGTTTCCTGATACCTCTATCGACCATACAAAAGAAGACGTGGTAAAAATCAAAACAGCGCAGACAACCATTCCCAATGCTAACGCATAACGCTTTTTATATTTCTTCACCATGAATGGCAATCCGCGTGTTTTAACAACGCTTGCAGTATTCCCGGAAGCGGCCGCAATTTTATTAATATCTTTTACATTTTTTCTAAGCGTAGACAGCGTCAGTTCATCCGTCGAATTCTTTTTTATATTCCAAACACTGACTCCTGATTTCATGCACATATTCAAAAACCGTTCGGTAAAAAGTCCCCGCACAGTCAAATTTACATATCCAAGAAAAAGCCTGACAATGTGAATAATAAACATTTTCTTTTCCTCTTCAATCCAAAAATTCTATGCGGGTAATAAAACCCGAAGCTGTCAAATACTCATCGTTGAAGTTTTTGATCACTAGGTTTTCGCCAAAGATCACCATGAGCATCTTACCGCAGCTGAGTTTTATCACTGAATTTTCGTATTCAACTACTCCATGGTGACCCTCAACCGTAATTTCACGGTTCCCGGTCATCTCTATCTGAGGCAGCCGTCCGAAAATATCTGGTGACATATCCAAAATTTCGGACATTATGGGCGCTCTTCTCTTTGTCTTTTTCAAATCCTTTTTGCTGCTATCTTTCAAAAGTGCCACCTCTCTTATGTTCCTATAAATTTTTATGCAAGCAAATTGTTTTAAATGCAGGCTTTGCTAACATATACTTTTGAGAGGTGAATGTTTTCATGCGCAAATTGCTTATAAAGCTTTTCGATATCTTTTTTTATCTTGCCATTACAGTGTTCCTTGTGGGACTTCTTATCTTTCCAAAACCGGTAAGCGCTGTCGTAATCGATACACTTGCCGTTTGTGGAAATGTCATACTGCCCTCCTTGTTTCCATTTTTTGTATTGTCGTCAATGATTATAACCAGCGGCTTTGCCGCTAAAATAGGTCCTGTTTTTTCAGGATTTATGAAGCATGTGTTCGGGCTGCCCGGCTGCAGCGGAATTGCCTTTTTTCTTGGGATACTCAGCGGTTATCCGGTTGGCGCAAATACAGCTATAAGCCTGTACCAAAGTGGACAATGCACAAAAAACGAAGCGGAAAGGCTGCTTGCTTTCTGCAACAATACCGGCCCTGCTTTCATTCTCGGCACTGTAGGTGCAGGAATCTGGAAAGATGTTCGGGTAGGTATCCTGCTTTATACCTGTCAAACCATTGCCTCGGTCATAACCGGCGTCATTTTCCGCTTTTATCATTCAAAGCAAAAATCAGGAGCACCCTTTCATCAAAAAAGGAAGCCCCCTCTTCGTTCACGGTCAGATATTTTTGTAACTGCTGTAAAATCTTCTGCTGAAAATGTTTTCTACATATGCGCTTTTATAATGTTTTTTGCCGTTGTAATCGAACTTTTGACACAGCTTAAGTTTATACCTTTTATAAGTCATGTTTTTGCCAGTCTGCTCTCATTCACCCCCTATGGCAATGAAATATCCAGCAACTTAGTCAAGGGTTTTTTCGAGGTCACAACCGGCGTTCGTCTTGCAGGGAAAGGTGCTGCGGTAATCCCCATAAGGCTTGCTGTCACCGGCGCAATCCTCAGCTGGGCTGGACTTTCCGTCCATTGCCAGGTTTTGTCTTTCTTATCTGGAAGCGGGCTTTCCGCCACCCCATATATTTTAGGTAAATTCGCCCAGTCTTTGATCGGTGCCGCAATCACGTATGCAGCCGCTATATTTTATCCAATCCGGATTCCCGTGATCGGCTCAGGGTCGATGCCGATAAGAAACTTAAGCGGCATGGATCTAAAATCAACTTTATTATCGTCATTATCTATATTCTGTGCTTGTTTAATATTTTTAGGTTTATCTCTTGTTATTACTTTTTTAAAAAGTACTGGAAAACGAAATAAAAGGCATGTATAATAATTAATAGTATAAATTTCAGAGGGATTTGAAATGATTTTTTCAAAAGATCATCCTAAAATATGCGCTTTATGTGAAAAAGCGACAAAGATTACCGGCAGGGAAGAACTTATATGTCAAAAACGCGGTATTGTCCGAGAGGATTATACATGCCGCGGTTTTAGATATGACGTCTTCAAACGTATTCCTATGCGCAGGCCAAGTCTTCCAACTTACGATAAGGACGACTTTTCTGTCTAGTGTTAATTTGTCTTTATGTACCTTTTTATTTTGTCAAAGGTCTTGTCTTTAATGCCTTTGACATTTTTAATGTCCTCAATATTTTTAAAATTTCCATATTCCTCGCGATATTCTATAATTTCTTTTGCGGTTGCCTCACCGATACCGTCGATCATATCAAGCTCATCCACGCCTGCAGTATTTATATTTATTCTATAATCCTTTTGGGCATCGGCATCAGAAACACTTTCATTGTGCACAAAAGTGTAACCAAACAGGCTGTCAGAGTTATTAATAAAAATAATTGCCGCCGCAAATATAGCTGTAATAATGGCAACACTAATGTAATAAATTTTTATTCTTTTCAATGTTGTTCTTCCTTGATAAATATTAATATAGTTGCCGCTTATAGCGGCTGAACGGGTGTATTCAATATATGCAAATAAAACGTCTTATAGCTGTTATATTGTGCTTTGTTCTGCTCCAGCCTGTGATCAAAGCTGGTGCAGCTGATACTTCTGCGCCTTCGATAGAATCGAAACGGGCAATCATAGTAAATCTTGAAACAAATATAGTCTTATTCGAAGAGGGTGCTCGCGAAAGAACTGCGCCGGGCAATTTAAACATGATCGTTACAGCCCTGATAGTGCTTAATAACGTACCTGATCTTGACACTATGGTCACAATAAATAGCTCTGTACAGGATGGTGTCGCGAACGATAAAAATGCGCTAACCGCATCACTTAAACCCGGTGAGCAGATAAGCGTTTCAAACCTTCTATACTGCATGTTTACACGAAACGCATGCGACGCTGCAAACGCCCTTGCCGAACATGTTGCAGGGAGTGTCAAAGATTTTGTTCCAATGATGAACGATTATGTCAAAAAATTAAACTGCAAAGATACGAATTTTACAAACCCAAGCGGAATTGACGATACAAACCAATATACAACAGCATATGACATGTTTCTTATTACAAAGGCCGCTTATACAGCCCCTAAATTTATGGATTATGCTAATATTCAATATAAAAGAATTTCTGCAACCAATATAACAGACGACAGGAATTATTATTCAACTAATAATTTAATAGTAAGTTCTCCTGACCGTTTCGTTTCAGATTATTATTACAAATACGCACGCGGCATAATCGCTTCCTACACACCAGAAAGCGGTTATTCCGTCGCAACTGCTGTAAAGGCCAACAATTTAAATTACATATGCATTGTAATGGGCGGTACACGAAATTCAGAAAACAAACGAAAAAGCTGTTTTATAGATGCTAAGGCACTTTCATCATGGGTATTTGATAATTATAAAAGTGTGCAGGTATTAAAGGCTAAAGAGCCGGTCACAGAAGTCCCTGTTTCGTTATCCAGTCTTGCCGATTCCGTGGTGCTGATTTCGCCGGACGGTTATACTACTCTGCTTCCTAACAGCGTTGATGAAAACAGCCTTCAGCGCAAAATTGAAATGAAGGAACACCCTGTTAAAGCACCTATTAAAAAAGGCGACGAGCTGGGCGAGGTCGAATTTATATATAACGGCGTTGAATATGGCAGGGCGCCCCTTGTATCCCAATCCAACGTAAGCCGCAGTACGATACTTTTCATAATGCATGAAATAATGGCTTTTCTGACTAGTATTGCTCTTCGGATTTTGATAGTCGCGGCAATTTTACTATTTATCGGATACATTATTATTACCTATCTCAATAAACGCAAGAGAAGTCAGCGCAGATACGGTGGCAGACGTTATAAGCGTTATCGCTGATTACCTGTACATTACCATGTTTTTCCCGTTTTTAGCTTCATAAAGCAATGTATCCGCATTTATGAGTAGTTCTTCTATCGAATCACCATCTTCCGATGAAACAACCCCGAAACTGCAGGTAATAGCCTGTATACCTTCAATGACTTTATAACCTATAGCCGAACGGAGATTTTCGGCTATTTTTACAGCTGTGTTTTTATTTGTTTCAGACAGCAGTATGACAAATTCGTCGCCGCCCCATCTGGCAAATATATCTCCAGGGCGTAAATTGTTTTTTATGAGATCAACGATTCCTACAATGACCTTATCTCCGATAATATGGCCTAGCGTGTCATTAATGGTTTTCATATTATCTATATCACAGAATATCACAGAAAAATCCATCCCGTTTTTCTTCCATAAATCAATGCTGTCTGAAAGTTTATCATTAAAAAGTGCCCGATTGAAAATGCATGTAAGCGAGTCTGTCGCCGCAAGCTTTTCAAGCTTTTTTATATCAAGATAGTGCTGACGTTTATACCAATTCAAATTGAACGAATATACAGCTGTTACACAGAGTATTACGCTTACATAAACGACTCCGGCATAATATTCGTTGTCTGTAACATTCATAACTGTCCTTGCGAGAATAAAATATCCTATGTAAAGAATAAGAGAACAGATAAAATTATCTAGCCATTTATTAGATACAGCCAAAAAGCAGAGGATCATCAAAATAATATCAAAGCATTTGATTAGGAAATTAGGATGAATATAAATACTAGCTATATGAAGATACGAAGCAGAAAAAATTAGCTTATATGCTGTCAGCCAGTAAGATGCTGCTTTCGGTTTTTTTATACAGGAAAATCTGAAATAGAATATAATTGTAAGAACTAAAATAAATAACCTGTCTATAAACGTGCCTATAAATACTTTACTATTATGTAACATTGAAAAATCCGGGATAACATATAAGAAATATAATATTCCAAATCCCAATACCATAAGGCGTGTAAAACGTCGGCTGGAAGATAACTCACTGTTATAGTATTCACTTTCGAATTCTTTATCTTTAAACTCTGCAAATATGCCGATTTCCATGGTTTCACCCACTTTAATACATTTTGTTTATAATTAGAATATTATATAACAAGCATAAAAATATTTCCAGTATTATTATAAGACATTATAACAGAAAGGATATGTTCTATTGACTGAATCTAAGTTTTTAGACTTATCATACGATATTGAAAACGATATGCCTGTCTACCCTGGTGATACCCCTGTCGTTCTAAAACAGAAATGTTTTATTAAAAAAGACTTATATAATGCTTGGATTATACAAGCAGGAATGCATTCTGGAACTCACATCGACGCCCCATCACACCTTTTGCCAGACGAAAGATCTATTGGAGATTTTCCTCTTTCGAACTTTATTGCAAAGGGACTTTTATTTGATGTGAGAGGCGAAAAGATCATTGATTACAAACAGGAATATGGCAATATTGATATTAGCGAACATGCTGTTTTATTTTATACAGGATTCGACAAACATTACGGAAGTCAAATCTACTACGAAGAACAACCGGTATTAAGCACAAGGCTTGCCGAGTTTTTGGTGTCGAAAAAAGTAAAACTTGTTGGCATCGATATGCCTTCTCCCGATTTGGCGCCATTTTCTATTCACAAGATACTGCTCTCAAATAATATTTTCATAATAGAAAATTTAACTGGGTTAAGCCAGCTTATTGATAAACAATTTATTTTTTATGCTGTCCCGCTGAAAATCCACGCAGAATCAAGTTTAATTCGAGCATATGCACAAGTTTTATAATCTTTTTTAATTAAAAGAACTGCACTCCTTTAGCAAGTCAGTAAAAATACTGATAAAACTTAAGGATGCAGTTCATTTTTTTAAATTTTTAAGTGCTTAATACATCTCTTTATTGCGTGCTATATTTAGCGTTCCATCCTGCAGTTTATTCAGGTTTGCAAGACACTTGCCTGTTCCTTTGGCGACACAGGAAATTGCATCGTCTGCAATACGTGTTTTTATCCCAGTTTTGAACTCGACAAGCTTGTCAAAGCCATAAATAAGGCTTCCGCCGCCAGTCATGATAATGCCGTTTTGAACAATATCACCTATAAGCTCCGGAGGAGTACGCTCGAGAACTGAATGTATTGCCTCTAAAATATTTGAAGCGCATTCTTCAAACGCCTCTAAAAGTTCATCGGATGTTATTGTAATAACCTTCGGAAGACCGGTCATAAGGCATCTGCCCTTGACTTCAACAGCCATTTTCTCCTCCATTGGATATATGCATCCGATCTCCATTTTAACTCGTTCGGCAGTTCTTTCACCGATGAGAACGTTGTATTTTCTCTTGCAGTATTTAATTAACGCCTCGTCGAATTTATCTCCTGCTGTTTTAATTGATGAGGAAACAACCGAGGAACCAAGCGAGATAACAGCCACATCGGTCGTTCCGCCACCGATATCGACAATCATATTGCCGTCTGGTTTATATATATCAACGCCTGCCCCAATAGCTGCAGCGATAGGCTCTTCAATTAAGTACACCTTTTTAGCGCCAGCCTGCTTTGCAGCATCAATAACAGCGCGCTCTTCAACCTCTGTAATACCGCTTGGTATGCAAATCATGATCTTAGGACGCAAAATCATGAACCCGCATACTTTTTTTATGAACTCCTTTATCATTTTCTGTGTAACTTCGAAATCATTAATAACGCCCTCACGGAGCGGACGAATAGCAATAATGTTACCAGGTGTTCTTCCAAGCATTTTCTGAGCCTCTGTTCCGGCAGCCTTTACATGATTAGTGTTTCTGTCAACGGCAACAACTGATGGCTCTCTTAATACAATACCCTTATTTTTTACGTATATAAGAACACTTGCTGTCCCCAAATCCATTCCTATCTCGCTGTACATTTTGCACCTCTAAATTTATTTTTTTTCCGTAAAAACGGCAACTTATGTATTTTTATTATACTTATATTATATTATTGTACAATATCCGCAGAAAATGTCAAATCATTTTATAAGGTTTTTTTATTTTTTTAGTCAAAGCAAGAGTAAGACAATAAACGCTTTTAGCTCCTGCTTTTTTTAAGGTGGCGGCACATTCGTTAAGAGTGGCGCCGGTAGTTCTGACATCATCGACGAGTAATATCGTTTTCCCTGAAAAATCGATTTTACGGGTTTTAAATGCCCCGTATACATTAGCAAGCCGATCAAATGCGGCAAGCTCTCTCTGATGTTTGGTTAATTTAGCTTTTCGCAAACCACTGATGTAAATAGAACCAATATCTTTTGCAACCTCTTTTGCAAGTATCTCAGCTTGATTATACCCGCGGCGTATGTAAGTCATACGTCCTACAGGCACTGAAGTGACAAAATCAAATATTATGTTTTTATAATTCTGTTTAACGCATTCAGCCATAAAACCGGCAAGCTTTTCAGCAATTTCAGGCGAGTTACGGAATTTTAGTGCTTTAATCGCACGCTTTGCCGGACCGGTGTAATAAAACGGAGCAACACAGCCGTTGTAACGATTATGTACGGGAGTACATACGCAGTCTGCCTTTTCACAGCCGCAGCGTTTACAGATGGGCGGCTTTATCAAAGGAAGGCTCTTTGCGCAATTGTCGCACATATATATACCTTCGTCCACAATTGAACTGCAAAAAAGGCACCGTGGCGGATACAACAGCGATAGTAATTTTGAAATTGCCACCTATTCCACCATCCCGTTGCCGTCGAACTTTTGAGCCTCTTCAAGCAGGAGATATTTAAGCCCTGTATAGCGCCTTGATTCGACGTTGTTGTCTACCATTTTGTATACAGCTTCAGGAACGCCTGCCAGAACCATAACACTTTTTGCGCGTGTGACTGCAGTGTATAATAGGTTCCTGCAGCACAGCTTGGGCGGTCCAAAAAAAGCAGGCATTATGACACATGGAAATTCACTGCCCTGACTTTTATGAACGGTAACTGCATAAGCAGTCTCAAGCTCGTCAAGATTTTCAAACGGATAGTCTGTTTTTCTTCCGTCAAAATCGACCACCATTTTTTTATTGTGAAGATCGATTGACGTGAGAGCTCCGATATCACCGTTATAAATTCCCATTCCGGTTTCTCCGGTATCAGTTCTTACAAATGGGAGATCATAGTTATTTTTGACCTGCATGACCTTATCTCCCTCACGGAATAGCCGGTCTTTAAACTGAAATTCTTTTTTTTCATCAGACGGGGGATTAAGCGCCGCCTGAAGAGCGTGGTTTAATGATATGGTTCCACACTCACCCTTCCTTACAGGAGATATCACCTGTATATCATTTCTCGGATCAAGAGAAAACTTTTTTGGAACACTTGAAACGGCAAGTTTTATTACAGCGTCAAAAATATCTTTCTTATCCTGACGTTTTACAAAATAAAAGTCGCTTTGGGTGCTGTTGCAGTCCGGATATTCACCAGCATTTATAGAGTGGGCGTTAACGACTATAAGACTGTTCTTTGCCTGACGGAAAATTTCAGTAAGGCAAACTGTCTCAAACAGGTCGCTTTTGATTATATCATGAAGAACGTTACCTGCTCCGACAGATGGAAGCTGATCCGCGTCACCCACAAGAATAAGCTTCGTCCCTGCTTTGACCGCATGAAGCAGTGCGTCAAAGACCATTACGTCCACCATAGACGCTTCATCGATAATTACAGCATCGCATTCAAGAGGTGTGTTTTCATCTCTCGTAAAAATCGGAAATCCGTCCTTGCCATACTCCATTTCAAGAAGCCTGTGGATAGTCTTAGCCTCGTGACCCGTAACCTCTGTCATTCTTTTGGCAGCACGGCCTGTAGGCGCCGCGAGCAGCACAACCAGTCCCATTTTTTCAAACAGCCTAATCATGCCGTTTAACGCAGTTGTTTTGCCTGTTCCCGGACCGCCTGTCAAAACAAATACTCCGCATCGTGCCGCTTTTAAAAGCGCGCGTCTTTGAAGATCCGCGTATTCGATTTTAAGCTCCTTTTCCATCTGTGAAACTGCCTGTTCCATATCATCTTTATTCTCAAATGAAGCAAGAAACAAAAGCTTTTTTGCAATATAATCCTCGCAGTCATAAAAACGTTTAAGATACACCGCAGTAATGTTGGCTATTTCGCATATCTCGAGTATATCCTTCTCAATCATCTCTTCAACCGCTTCGTGCATCTCATCTTCGGATAGATTCAAAAGGTTCCCCGAGACGGCCGCAAGCGCATCAAAAGGCAAAAAAGTATGACCATTGTTAAGGTTATGGCGCAGTACATACTCTATCCCGGCACATCTGCGGCAAAGGCTGTTTTGGGCTATCCCAAGACTTTTTGCAATGTTTTCGGCTTCTTCAAACGGAATATCAAACAACTCGTCGCATAGTATGTATGGATTTTGCTTTATAAAGTCGAGTGCCGCCGGACCAAGATTTTTATAAATCCTTATAGCAAGGAACGGTTCAATTGATAATTCGGAAAGCTCTGCAATAACCCTCCTGATGCCGGATTGTTCCCGAAACCGTTCGCCGATCTCATCGGCTTTAGCTTTTGAAATGCCCTTTATCTGTGAAAGCTTGTCCGATTCATTTTCGATAATTTCAAGCGTTCCATCGCCAAATTTATCAACAATCAGTTTTGCTGTCGCCTTACCAATTCCTCGGATAGCACCGCTTGACAAATATTCCAAAATGCCTGTAGCGTTCTGAGGCAATCGAATATCTACATACTCCGCAGTAAACTGTGAACCATAATTTTTATGAAAAGTATATTCTCCCTGCGCCTCAATAGTTTCCCCCCCTGAGACAGACGGAATATAGCCTACAACGGTTACTTCCTCTTCCGCCTCAGTCAGAACGGTCATAACGGTGTAGGCATTATCCTCACTTCTATATTTTACTGATTTTACTATTCCCGTCAGGGTTTCCAGTTTCTTTTCCAACTTTCTAATCTGTTGTAATTCTGCAGTGAGCTTTAGCGCGCATATAATCCGCAAATTCATCCGCGTCAAGCACAACAATGTTGCTATAGTCCGAAGCCATTTTGGCGCATACTTCGGCGGTCTCTTCATCAACTCCGCAGTTTACAAGTACGATTTCGATAGCGCAGTTTTTATCTCGAGTCATATTGAGGGCTGTTCTGATTATGTACTCGGCTTCCACTACGCTGCCGGCAAGCGGGATCGCAATTACCATTCTTTCTTCGTTTGCCTTGAGTGAAAACAGCATTGATTGTGCCGTATACCGTACAAGCAGCAGGGTTCCCCACACCGTGAGGAAAATCAAAAGCACAAGCACCAGCATCGTAAGCAGCATTAATTATCACCTCAGTACAGTGTATGAAGTGACGTTCTGCTGTGTGCAGGCGCATAATTTAGGTCTCGAGAAAATCTTTTAGCTTTTTACTGCGGCTTGGATGACGCAGCTTGCGAAGTGCCTTGGCTTCTATCTGACGTATACGTTCACGAGTTACATTAAATTCTTTTCCCACTTCTTCAAGAGTTCTCTGTCTTCCGTCTTCAAGGCCAAAGCGCAGACGCAAAACCTTTTCCTCTCTCGGTGTCAATGTTCCAAGCACATTCATAAGCTGTTCCTTTAATAATGTGCTGGAAGCAGCCTCAACCGGTGCCGGGGCATCATCGTCAGGAATAAAGTCTTTCAGGTGGCTGTCTTCCTCTTCACCGATTGGCGTTTCAAGGGAAACCGGCTCCTGTGCGATTTTGAGTATCGCGCGAACCTTGTCCACCGACATATTCATGACCTTTGCAATCTCCTCAGCGCCTGGCTCGTGACCAAGTTCCTGCAAAAGCTGACGTGAAACGCGCATTACTTTATTTATTGTTTCAACCATATGCACTGGAATTCGGATCGTACGCGCCTGATCAGCAATCGCGCGGGTAATGGCCTGTCTAATCCACCAGGTCGCATAGGTTGAAAATTTATAGCCTTTGGTGTAATCGAATTTTTCAACTGCTTTGATAAGTCCGAGGTTTCCCTCTTGAATCAGATCCAAAAATTGCATGCCGCGGCCAACATAACGCTTCGCAATGCTGACAACCAGCCTGAGATTCGCCTCTGATAAACGTCGCTTTGCGTCCTCGTCGCCTTCAGCCATTTTTTGGGCAAGTTCGATTTCCTCATCACTTGAAAGGAGTTTAACCTTCCCGATCTCCTTTAAATACATGCGAACAGGATCAGAAATTGCAAGTCCTTCAGCAGCAAGGAGATTCTCAATATCAACTTCAGGCTCAGCTTCGTCAAGTTCAACCTCAAAGTCAAGTCCCGCTATTTCAGGGATGTCGTCATAGTCAAGTTCGAGCTTTATTCCCGCATTATCCAGTGCCGCATAAAGCGAATCCATATCATTTACATCGAGGTCTGTTTCCTCCATAAAATCCAGTACCTCTTTGTTTGTAACAGAACCCTTTATCTTACAGGACT
>JAUZPM010000008.1 GCA_030705925.1 Bacillota bacterium | reverse complement strand
ACAGTGGCTTCTCATACTGAACAGATCAAGGATCAGCCTGCGCCAACGGGATTAACAGGAGTAGCACCGACGACATCGGCGAACACCGATGGGCAGATAACGGGTGTTTCGACGGATATGGAATTTAGACTAAGCGGCGATTCCACATATACGCCTGTAACAGGGACAACGATTACAGGTTTGATACCGGGAACCTATTATGTCAGATATGCGGAGAAGGACGGATATAACGCAAGCCCGGATACAGAGGTAACAGTGGCTTCTCATACTGAACAGATCAAGGATCAGCCTGCGCCAACAGGATTAACAGGTGTTGCGCCGACGACATCGGGGAACACCGATGGACAGATAACGGGTACTGATTGGGCAATGGAATACAAACTCTCGGCAGACACAAATTATACTGCCGTTACAGGAACTGTGATAACCGGTCTTGCAGCTGGAACATACGACGTGAGGTATGCGGCTAAAGACGGATATAACGCAAGCGCAGACGTAATAGTAATTGTTCCGGGATATACGGCAGCGCAACCAGGCTTTTCAGGAGGCGGGACAACAAAAACGGCATCGGATGTACAGCAGGAGACAAGCGGAAACACTACGACCCTTACTGCAACAACCGCCGGAAAAAGTGACGCGCTGGGAAAAGTAACAGCAAGTGTCGCAGCCTCTGCGTTAAATAATATGGCAGACAGTGCCGCTGACGCAGAAAAACAAGGCAAATCTTCAAATGTTATTATAAGTGTAAATTCATCCTCAGATAGTGCATCAGTTACTGCAGATATGCAGAGGAGTGCGTTTGACAATATTGCCGACAAAACAAATGCTGATGTTAAAGTTCAGACCGGTTTAGGATCAATTACATTTGACAGTAAAGCAGTTGACAGCATCAGCAAAACGTCTTCTTCAGGCAATGTCGATGTCAGCATCGCTGTTATGGATAATTCAGCCTTGTCTTCTTCGCTTCAGAAAGCTGTTGGAGACAGACCGGTTTACGATTTGTCTGTCATGGTTGGCAGCGCACATGTTTCAACATTCGGCGGCGGTGCTATTAACGTTGCTTTGCCGTATGCTTTGAAAGACGGAGAAGATCCGAGAGCAATAGTAGTTTACTGGATAGACGATTTGGGAAAACTTCAAACTGTCAAGGGCGCATACAATACAGCAACAGGCATGGCGGAATTCACAACCTCGCATTTTTCCAAGTATGCGGTGGGATACAACAAGGTCATGTTCAGTGATGTTTCGGGAAGCGCATGGTATAGTGGTGCGGTAACATTTATTGCCGCCAGAGGCATTACAACAGGCACCAGCAATAACTGTTTCGATCCGGATGCCCCACTTACAAGAGGTCAGTTTCTCGTAATGCTGATGCGTGCTTATGGAATCAGCCCTGATGCTAATTCCAGCAATTTTTCAGATGCGGGCAATACTTACTATACAGACTATCTGGCGGCTGCAAAGCAGCTTGGAATAGCTGGGGGTGTTGGAGACAACAAGTTTGAACCGGACAAAATGATAACAAGACAGGATATGGCGGTATTGCTTTATAGAGTGCTTAAGGCAATAAATGAACTTTCAGTAAGTGCAAACGGCCAAACTGTTTCGAGCTTTTCCGACGCTGACTCTGTTTCGAGCTATGCGCTTGACGCCATGAACGCATTGGTGTCGGGCGGGATAATCTCCGGAAGCAGCGGAAAGCTTGATCCGTTGGGATATACAAGCAGGGCACAGATGGCTCAGGTGTTGTACAACCTGTTATCTAAAACGTTTTGATATTTTGTGAATTTTATTTATGACAGTGAGGAGAGAAAATGATAACCGATACTTTTGATGTGGCCACTGAAGTGATTATATCTCCGGAAAAAATTTATGGAACTCACAAGGCGTTATGCGACATATGTATAATTACTTTTTCTAATCAAATCATAGCTAAAATTATTAATCAATTTGCATGCGTAAAAATTGCTGAAATTAAAAGCGCTAACGGGTCTATACCTTGTTATAAATTGAACTATAAAGGAAAAGATATTGCTTTTTATATGACAATGATCGGTTCGGCTGGCGCAGGAGCGTGCATTGAAGAAACACACTGTCTCATTGGTGCTAAAAAATATATCATGTTCGGAACATGTGGTTGTCTTGATAAAGATATTACCGAAGGTAAAGTTATTGTTCCGACGGACGCCTATCGGGATGAGGGGCTTTCATATCATTATGCAAAAGCATCAAATTATATAAAGATAAAGAACTCTGATTTTGTTGCTTCATTTTTAAGTGAAGCTGGAATTCCATATGTAACAGGAAAAACTTGGACAACCGATGCATTTTACCGTGAAACGCGCGGCAACATGGAAAAGCGGAAGGCTGAAGGGTGTATTGCTGTTGAAATGGAATGTGCAGGGGTTCAGGCAGTGTGTGATTTCAGAAATCTTGAATTATATAATTTTTTAATTAGCGGTGACCTTTTAGACTCTCCTGAATGGGATCGGCGAATACTCGGGGATGCAGGTGGAACCCATCAGATAAAAAGTTTTTATATGGCTTTAGAGTTAGCTTTAAGAATCTGATTAGAGAATAAATGAAGCGATAGGCGTTTTAATTTGTAATTACGCTTAAAGGAGATATAATTATGCGGAAATATGAAGAGAAACTTCATTTTGATAAATACTATAACAAGCTGCAGGAAAACAACGTTCTACAGAGGTACAGTGGTGTTGTATGGGGGATCGCAGGGTATGTTTTACTTTATTATTTCGCCAGATATATCCTTGCCTATATTCCGGATTTTCGACCCTGGGGTGACATCGAAACATGGTTTGCTGTTGGTGGCGTAAGATTTATAAAAGCTGATTTAGTCTATTTTACGTTCGGACTTATCCTAAACTGCTATGGCACCGTTAGACTTTCAAAGATAACGGTTCAAAACCACAGTGCTAGAAGTGAAACAGGCCATATGCCGCAAAAATTACTGGTTAATGGCTTTTATGCCAAGGTGAGGCATCCAATGTACGGAACATTTATCATACTGCAGGCTGGCTTTATGCTTTCTCTCCGGTCTTTTGCGGGAATGATCATTGCACTGATAGTTATAATTATTCAATATTCCAATGCAATTATCGAAGAAAAAAAGCAGCTAAAGCCAATCTTTGGCGAAGAATATAATGTATATATCAAGAATGTAAGTTGCATCCTTTTAACAAGGAGCCAAATCGCCGCACTTGTATTAGCAGCACTATTTAGTGCTGCCGGCTTCGTATTTTGAGTAAAATGCCGGCAGTAAATAAAAAAATGTCCAGATATACATATTCCTTAAGCAGCAGCAGACGATAATTTCTGCTGCTGTTTTTTATATAGAAAAAATTTCTTTCTATATACATTGACATTCTAGGTATATAGTATATAATGATATATAGAAAAAGGAGGTGACGACATTATGCCCAGCAACTCAATAAAAGGAAATATGTCTCTGATATTGCTTTCGGCACTGCTCGAAGGCGATAAGTATGGTTATGAGATTACAAAAGAGATTTCACTATTAACTAACGATGAGGTTCAATTAAAAGAGGGCAGCCTCTATCCGGCACTTCATAAGCTGGAGAAGGACGGGCTTGTCGAAAGCTATTGGAGCCAGCAGGAACAGGGAAGACCGGGAAGAAAATACTATAGGATTACCCAAAAGGGCGAAAAGACAGTTGAAGAGGAAAGAAAAAAGTGGAAAACCTTTATGGGTACTATGGGGAGAATCATTTATGGAGAGCAGAATTCCTGAATTTGATGCTTACATAAAAGCATTATCGGGAGGGTTGAATACAAACTCGGATGTCAACAAGCATATTTGTCTGGAGGTTGAACAGAACCTTTATGACAAATATAACGAATATTTGATACAGGGTTACGGATTAAGCGGCAGTATAAGCTATACTATCAAAACTTTTGAAGAACCGAGTAAACTCGCAAAAATGTTCAATAAAATTTATCGGGAGGACCAAGTTATGGATATCAAAAAATTAATCTACAATAAATGGGTAATAGTCAGCAGTTTTATAATAATATTTCTAATGACTGTATACGGATTTTCATTCTCTCTCTCCGGTTTTTTATCTGTTGCAGGTCAGGATAACGGAAGACTGGGCTGGCATGCAATCGATTCTAATGTTATAAACGGAATGGTTTTATCGGCGCCACTATTAGTTTTGTATATCGGCAGTCTATTCAATATAATTTTCAAAAAGCTGCTTCCGCCGAAAATAGTTATATGGACGGCATATATTAACTTTTTCCTCATTATGTTTTTTAACCTTGCCACAAAGTGAGCTGTTTAATTACAGCTTAGGAAAAAGCAGGTGTAGGTACAAAAGCTGTACCTACACCTGCTTTTTTCACTGTTAAACCGTAAATCGTCCCAAAAAAATCTATTTTCGTTTTACGCTATTAAAAATCTCCGTAGCCTTTGCATTAGTTGATTCCAACACGAATACACCATTTACTGGCCAGCTAGAAATCATATTATAATCTTTTTTTGACTTTTCATAAGTAGCTATATCTTTATATTGATAAATTTTAACAGTACTGCCGTTTATGTCAAAGATTACCCCATCTATCGCCCCGATCATTGAGAAAAAGGGCTTTTCACTTTTATCAACCGTAATTCCTGCATCTTGATATGCTTTGATAAAATCATCCATCGTTCTTTTGTCATTATTGCTGCTGCATGATGCAAAACTAATGCACAATAGCAGGCAACACAAGAAAACCCCCATAAGTTTAAAATGTTTCACGTACAATTCCCCCTTTATATATTGCAACATATTATGGCACATATTGTAATAATTTTCAATATGTAGAATTACAACTGATATGTTAAAACAAGCAAGGGAACTGTATATTCGCTATGAATAAGAAACATTAACGTTGCAATATAGGCG
This sequence comes from Bacillota bacterium, assembly GCA_030705925.1. Taxonomy (NCBI): domain Bacteria; kingdom Bacillati; phylum Bacillota; species Bacillota bacterium. The sequence goes on along the minus strand of JAUZPM010000008.1, from coordinate 45,798 downwards.
ATCGCTAATAGAATGTTTGAAGAAACATAATGTTACGAAAACAGCAGTTAAATACAATTATGCTGACAATATCCATTTTAAACATATTGACATAAAAGGAGAATTGAGGTATTATATAAGAAATTTTAGCAAAAAATGTATTATATTGGGGGCTTTCGAATGGGTGCGCAAACACCACAAAGTTATCAGGTATCAACTGCGCCGATTGGGCAATTGAAAAAAAATCGTAGTTTAGCTAAATTGATCCTTTTAGGAATAGTTACATTAGGAATTTATCCTATAGTGTTTTTCTCAGGCATTTCAAGTGACATTAACATCATTGCAAGTCGTTACGATGGTCAAAAAACGATGCATTATTGTCTATTAGCGTTTTTAGTCGGTCCGGTAACGATTGGTATTGCTTTTTTAGTATGGTTTCACAAAATTTCAGAACGTATTAGCTGTGAGTTGATACGTCGTAACATAAAATACGATTTTGGCGCAAAAGATTATTGGTTATGGAATGTGCTTGGCTCTTTAATTATAGTCGGGCCTTTTATTTACCTACATAAACTTGCAACTGCCAGCAATAAGCTTGCAGAACACTATAATATAAATGGTTAATTTAATTATAAATTTCAAAATTATAACGCGAGAATACTATGCCTCCAGTCGTAATCAAAATACGATTGGAGGTTTTTAATATATTGTTACAATGCTTGTCATATATAAATAGCCAAGTATGAAAGAAATATTGTCTTGCATACTTGACAAAAAGCCAAGAATATTATACAATCCATTTATATTAGAAAGGTGGTTTTATAAATGGATCGTGACGAAATATTAAACCGTAATAAAGCTGGAAAGCCTAAAGATGAAGGTAAAGAGTTTATTGAAAATAAGTCAAGCAAGTCCGGGGCATGGGGACTTAGCATATTTTTTGTTTTACTTGTCCTATACAATTTTTTTAAAGGTCTTCAAATCTATGACCTATTGGCGATTTTTTGGGGGTATCTAGGAGTGAACTATATTTCACAGTACAGGATTCTTAAAACCAAAAGCGCACTGTTAACAGCTGTTTGCGGTATGATTGCTGCTGTTGGATTTTTATTGGTCTATATTTTTCAAACGTGGTAATTTGAATGGAAAATGAATTGAAATTTAATAATCGCATTAGGATGTGGCGCGCTGAAAAGAGAATATCACAGGGCGATTTGGCCGAAATGGTTAATGTTTCGCGACAGACTATAAGTTCGATTGAAAATCTGCAATTTTGCCCCAGCGCCAAGCTGGCTTTGCTTATATGCGTTGCTCTCGATAAAAGTTTTGAAGATGTCTTTTACTTTGAATAAAATAATACCTTTTTTATATAGATTAAAAAGTAATATTCAAAACACGATAAGGAATATAATAACATACAATGATATGAAACCATTTTAGGAGGGCAGATAGATGGATCTTAAAAATAACCAGATTACAATAGGTGAAATAGCTTCTAATCCTGAAGCAAAAAATATACTTGAACAGGAATTTTCGAATATTGTGAATCCTATGCTTATGCGTATGGCGTGGAATATGTCACTAAACGACGTTTTAAAGTTTGCAAGGGGGCGTGTTCCTCAGGAAAAAATAGACCATACCTTAGAAGAACTTAAAAACGTGTAATACTTAGTTTCGAGTAAGGGGCTGTTGCAAGACGCCCCTTTAGAAAAATAATGCACAAAATGCGCCCTGATTTGGCCACCAAAAGCCATTTCAAAGCGCATTTTTGTATTTATTAAGCTGCTTTCGCAAATTTATTTTGCAACAGCATCTTATTTTTTTCATGGATACCCCAAAATAATAAACCTTCAAAGCGAATTAAGTAATAGCGTACTAAATAAGAGATTTTGGAGGAATGGTATGAAAACCAAAAAAGTATTACGAATGATTTGTGCTTTTGCTTTATGTTTTGCAATTGCCGCGAGTGGAGCCGTGTTCGGTTTTGCGTCGTCAAACGCCGGCTTAAGCTCCTTAAGCCTCGGAGATATTGTATTTACCCCTGAATTTTCAAGCGATATCACAGCCTATAGCGCAAACGTACCATACTCTACAGTCAGCGTGACGGTAACACCGGCAGCTGCTGACAATGGTGTTGTGACAGTAAAAGATATAGCTATTACAGGCATTACGCCTTTTGTCACTGTTGAGCTTAGCGAAGGAGAAAATACGATACCCGTTGTTGTAACATCAGAAGATGGCTCGGCGACAAAAACTTACACTATTACAGTTACAAGACAGGCAGCGGAAGATTCTGCTGATCTTAGTGGACTTTCATTAAGCAGCGGCACATTATATCCAGAGTTTTCAAGCGATGTTACTGAGTATAAAGCAAACGTTGAGAACGCTGTTGAAAGCATCACAGTGACCCCAACTGCTGAACAGCCCACTGCAACAGTGAAAATCGGCGATGCCGTCATTGAAGCCGGCAGTTCTTCTTTGCCATTAGCGCTTAATGAAGGAGAAAATTTAATCGCTGTTAACGTCACAGCCCAAAACGGCAACATTAAAGTTTATAACATTACAGTCACTCGTGAAAAACCAGCGGATTTCACTGATGCTGATCTTACTTCCATAACATTAAGCTGCGGAAACCTTGCACCTGACTTTATCAGAGAAGTTACTTCTTATACCGCAGCTGTCCCGTCAGATACAGAGCAGGTCGAGATAACTCCCACAGCTGCTAATACAAACGCTGTAATTACAGTTAATGGAGTAGGCCTTGTGGACGGAAAAGCAAATATTTCTCTCGCAGAGGATAAAACAGATGCTGCGATAGTTGTTACACTCGGCGAGGTAACAAAGACATATAGCATAACAATTACCAAACAGCCTGAAGAAACAAGCACAGCTGGTTCTGTGGATCTTAAGAGCATAAATCTTGCTCATATCAAACTAAAAGATAATCCGAATATGACTGATTTCACAGTAAGCGTTCCCTATGCAAGAGAAAAAATAATGCTGATTCCCAAAGCTGTAGATAAAAATGCAGTGATTACAATAAACGGTGCACCTTTTACAACAAGAAATACCAATGGCGGAAATGTAAGACTGAATGTCGGCGAAAATAAGGTTTTGATCGTTGTGACAAACGGTGACGCTTCCAAAACTTATACTGTAACTATAATACGGGAAGAGAATAAAAAATCCGATAAATCTGTCAAGGACAATAATCACGGGAAAAATGGCGCTCAGCCCGCTGCCCCGGGAAAATCAGCTAAATCTCATCAGTCAGGCAAAGCTCAGCACCAAAACTCCAAAAAGAAATAAAACTTAATAGCATACAAAGCCCTCCAGAAAAAACCGAGGGCTTTGTATACTGTTTAGTGTTATAATGAATACAGTAATTGCGTTAGGAGATTGCGGATGCGGGATTTGGATCAGATGGCGGTCAGCGCCGCTGCTGATGAGCGGGTTTTAAACGAACTTATCAGTATAAATGAAACATATATCTTACAGTGCGCCTCCCGGGCAACACATCGCTATATAACCAAAAGCGATGATGAATGGTCGCTGGCGCTTTCTGCGTTTACTAATGCGGTTAATACCTATGATTTGAAAAAAGGCAGCTTTCTCGGTTTCGCAAATGTGGTGATAAAAAGAAAGCTAATTGATTACTACAGATCAAACTCGAAAAAGAAAAATGAGATTGTGGTAAACCCAGCCGTATTCAACACAGACCCCGAGGATTACGATGATGATCTTGCGATTTACCGTAAGGTGGTTGAGCAAAAAGCTCAGGACAGCAATGATCAGCTTAAGGTTGAGATTGAAGCGGCAAATGAGACATTTTCACAATATGGATTCTCATTTTTCGACCTTACCGGATGCTCACCGAAAGCAGGGAAGACCCAAAAAGCCTGTGCAAAGGCGATATCCTTTCTAGTGCAAAACACGTTTCTTATTCAAGATATGCGTTTGTATAGACAATTACCAATAAAAGAAATTGAAAAAAGCTGCAAGATTCCCCGAAAAATTTTAGAGCGTCATCGTAGATATATAATAGCGGCAATTGAAATCTTGACCGGAGATTATCCCTGTCTTGGCGAATATATGGAATCGATCAAAAAGGAGATTGAACATGAAAGCTGTTATCGTTGAATTTCGAGATAAATACGCGGCGGCTTTAGCAGACGACAGCAGGATAATTAAAGTCAAAAACAAAAATTATGCCGTTGGGCAGATCATCGAGATAAAGAAAACAAGAATAGACAAAAAAATTGCCGCATGGTCGGCATCTGCCGCCGCAGTTCTGATGCTATGCACCACAAGCACTTTAGCATACTTCACTCCGTATTCATATGTGGGGCTTGACGTTAACCCATCGATAGAATATTCACTCAACCGATTTGAGCGAGTGCTGTCTGTAAAAGCAGTAAACAGTGATGGCGAAAAGATTTTGAAAGAAATAGGCGCCGATAACCTTCGCCACAAAGATATAAAAGAAGCTGTTGATAAAACTGTAAAGCAAATTACTGACGACGGTTATTTAAAGGCTGAAAATGGCGGAGGGATAATAATTTCGACCTCCGGCAAAAATGAAACAAAGGCAGAGAATCTTGCGCAAAAGCTGCGTGACGGGATTAAAACCGAAACAAAGAATCACAGTGAAGAAACTGACATTGAGGCTGTCAGCGTCGGCGAAGAGCGCGTAAAAGAAGCAGATGAACTGGGCGTTACGCCAGGCAAACTTAATCTCGTTCAGAACCTTGAGGAGAGCGCGCCGGACTCGCAGAGTATAGACCGTGAACAATGGTTAAAGAAACCTGTTAAAGAAATCATGGACGCGATAAAAGAAAACAAAAAAGAGACGAAACCTGAAGTTAAACCTGCTAAGGATAAAACTGATGAAGCCGCCGTATCCGCAGACAAAAATAAAGGTAACTCAAAACAGAGCAGTAGTAAAAGCAAAAAAAATAATTCAAATTCTAAAAAAGATGTAAATAAAACGGACGCCTCTTTAAATAAGGGGCAGTCACAAAAGGATAATCCGGGCAAGGGAAAAAGCAACTAAAGTTTATATGAAATCGCTTTTTCGGTGCGTGTAATATTTCGACAGTCTGAGCAGATAAGTCATTGGCTTATCTGCTATTTTTTTAATAAAAATTAGAAAAAAGAACTATAATATACACATAATTGTAATTAAATATTGCAATTTTAAAAAAAGGATATAGTATATTACTTGTAATATGTAATTATAAGGATTGGTTGCAAATGGAAGAAAAGACGAATGTTAATGAAAGCATCTACAAGCAAACATATGATGAAGCTCTTGCTGCTCTGGGGACAAGAAGAGACGGGCTGACAGCCTCAGAAGCGGAGGAAAACCAGCATAAGTTTGGCAAGAATGTGATAAGCGAGAAAAAAGGAAAACCGATCTGGTTGGTGTTTTTGTCTAATTTCATAAGTCTTATGGCGATCCTCTTATGGATCGGCGGCATTATCGCAATAATTGCCGACATGCCCGAACTTGGAATCGCTATTTGGCTTGTAAACGTCATCAACGGCGTTTTCAGCTTTTGGCAGGAGTATAGAGCCGGAAAGGCGACTGAAGCGCTTAAAAGTATGCTGCCCTCCTATGCAAGGGTCGTTAGAGGCGGGCAGGAACAGCAGATACTGGCTGAAGACCTTGTGCCCGGGGACATAATGTTGCTGCAGGAGGGCGACAAGATATCCGCAGACGCGCGCCTTTTAGAAAGCAGCGATTTTCAGGTGAATCAATCGACACTTACAGGCGAATCGAACCCTGTCCGTAAAACGCATGAGCCTGTTCTTCGCGAAGATCTCTCAAGGTTTGAAGTTCCAAACCTTATTTTCACGGGCACCAGTGTTGCAAGCGGCACAGCTAAAGCTGTTGTAACGACCATCGGAATGCAGACTGAATTCGGCAAGATCGCCAATCTGACACAGTCTATGAAAGAGGAACAAAGCCCTCTTCAAAAAGAGCTTGATAAACTGACAAAACAGATTTCAATTATCTCGTTAAGCATAGGAATTATATTTTTCATTGCCGCAATATTTTTCGTAAAAGAACCGGTTGCCCAGTCATTCGTTTATGCACTTGGCATGATTGTGGCATTTATTCCTGAAGGCCTTCTTCCGACGGTTACGCTGTCACTTGCTATGGCTGTACAGCGGATGGTCAAGGAACACGCCCTTGTAAAGAGGCTGTCTGCTGTTGAAACGCTGGGGTGCACCACTGTTATCTGCTCTGATAAGACCGGAACGCTTACACAAAACGAGATGACTGTAAACAATCTGTGGCTGCCTGGCAGAGAATTAAAGGTAACAGGGCTTGGCTATGCCCCTGTCGGCAAGGTCGTGGACGGAGAAAAGGAAATCAATGCGAAGACCGATAGTGAACTGAATCTGCTTCTTACAGCGGCAGGACTTTGCAGCAATGCTCGTGTCGTCCCCCCGGAAGAAGAATCGGGCAGATATACTGTTTTAGGTGATCCGACGGAAGCTTGCCTCGGTGTCGTTGCAAAAAAAGCCGGTATAGATATTGAAAAACAGGCGTCGCTTACGCCAAGGATAAGAGAACTGCCCTTTGATTCGAGACGTAAAAGGATGACAACGGTTCACCAGCTGGATAACCCCATAAACGGCTGCAACCGCATTGCATATATCAAGGGTGCGCCGAGAGAAGTTTTGGATCTTTGTACAAGCATATATTTAAACGGCAAGCAGGAAAAAATCACTGATGATCAGCGCAGTGAGATAGTTGGAGCAAATGATAAATATGCAAGAAACGGCTTAAGGGTTCTTGCTGTCGCATATAGATTAATATCAAGGGAAAGCAATCTTCCGGCGGCGCTTAGCGCATATACGCCAGAACTTGTTGAGCAGGATCTGACTTTTGTAGGGCTTGTAGTTATGGCCGATCCGCCAAGACCGGAGGTTGCCGACGCAGTTGCACTTTGCCACAAGGCTAATATCAGAATCATAATGATAACCGGCGACTATGGACTTACCGCTGAGAGCATAGCAAAGCGCATAGGGATCGTTCAGGGCGAGCATCCGCGCATATTATCAGGCGTTGACCTTGAAAATATTTCGGATGATGAGCTGAAAGAGGCCCTTAAAGATGAGATCATATTCGCAAGAGTTGCGCCGGAGCAGAAATACAGAGTCGTCTGCTGTCTGCAGGAAATGGGACACATTGTTGCAGTGACGGGTGATGGAGTCAACGACTCGCCGGCACTTAAAAAGGCTGATATTGGCGTTGCAATGGGCATTTCGGGAACTGACGTTGCAAAGGAAGCCGCGGATATGATTTTGACGGACGACAATTTCGCCTCAATCGTAAGGGCAATCGAGGAAGGCCGCGCGGTTTACAGCAATATCAGAAGATTCTTGCTTTATATCCTAAACAGCAACACGCCGGAGGCTGTGCCTTCAGCGGCATTCCTGTTCTCAAGGGGCGGAATCCCGCTGCCGCTGTCCGTAATGCAGATACTTGCTGTCGATCTTGGAACAGATATGATGCCGGCGCTTGGTCTTGGATGTGAGCTTCCTGAAAAAGGTGTTATGGATCAGCCGCCGAGGTCAAGAAAGGACACTTTACTTCATAAAAACCTTATTATAAAAGCATTTTTATGGTATGGACTAATTGAATCGGTCATTTCAATGGGCGCATATTTCTTTGTGAATTATCTGCATGGCTGGCCGAGTGTGCCGCTTGCCTCAACTGGGTTTGTTTACAGACAGGCGACGACTTTGACTCTTGCCTCCATCGTATTCTGCCAGATAGGTATCGTGCTGAACTGCCGAACTAATGTTCAATCATTATTTAAAGTCGGGATATTCAGCAACAGAAAAATCGTTTTCGGCATCATATTTGAGATATTTTTGCTTAGCGCACTTATATATGTACCGTTCCTTCAGGGAATATTCAACACGGCGCCGATCGGTCTTAAAGAATGGTTGTTCCTAATTATTCTGCCGATTCCGCTCGTTCTTATAGAAGAACTCAGAAAACTTATTTTCCGGAAATACAGTAAAAGAAGGTAGGAGGTTTATATTATGAAAGTCATTATAGTCGGATGCGGCAAGCTGGGTTCGGGACTCGCTTTGAACCTTTTGAAAAAAGGACATAATGTAACGGTTATTGACAATGATCCCGAAGCTTTCCAGCTTCTCGGCAAAGACTTCAAGGGAGAAACCATTGTTGGCGTCGGCTTTGACCGTGGTATTCTTGAAAAAGCGCAGATAAAAATGGCTGACGCAATCGTCGCTTGCAGCAAAAGCGATGAGGCAAATGCTTTGATCGGGCGGATTTCCCGTAATATCTATAAAGTCCCGCGTGTTATTTCGAGACTGTACGACCCGAGAAAGGCAGAGGTCTACCGCTCGCTTGGCATTCAGACTATATCTACCACTACCTGGGGCGTTCTGCGCACAACTGAAATGCTTAGCTATAACCAGCTTGACAGCGTTCTCACTATCGGCGACAGCAATGTCGAGCTTGTAAGAATTGATACGCCCACACTTCTTGTCGGAAGAACCGTCAACGAGCTTACTGTTGTTGGCGAAATACATGTTGTCGCCATCAGCCGTGACAATAAAACTTTCCTTCCCACAATGGGTACGGCTTTGCAAAAGCATGATGTTATTTATATTGCAGCTTTGTCATCGTCTACAAAAAGGCTGAAATCTTTACTGGGTCTTTATTAGAAGTGGAGGGAAAGCAATGAATGTTATTATTATAGGCGGAGGTCAAGTCGGAGCTTATGTTGCCGGTTTGCTTTTAAAAAATAACTGCACTGTTAAAGTGATAGAAAACCGCGAAAGTGTTTTTGAAAAAATCAAAAATGAATTGCCGCCTGAAGTGCTAGTTTTCGGGAACGGGACAGACCCGAGCATACTTGAGTCATGCGGGATAACGGAAGCCGACGTGGTTGCCGCAGTTACGGGTGCTGACGAGGCAAACCTTGTTGCCTCAACTATCGCAAAATTTGAGTTTAACGTTCCGCGTGTGATCGCCCGCGTGAACAATCCGCAAAACTCATGGCTGTTCAATGCCGGTATGGGTGTTGACGTGGGACTTAATCAGGCTGACCTGATGGCTCATATCGTCGTCGAAGAGATGAATCTAAAAAATGTTCTGACCCTGATGAAGATGAGCCGAGGAAATTATTCAATCGTACAGGTCAAAGTCGACAGTCAGTCGGCAACAGTGAACAAGGCGGTCAAAAATTTGGATATACCGGCGGATACTGTGCTTATTGCTGTATATCACGATAATGGAGTCGTGATTCCTCACGGTGATACGATAATAAATGCAGGCGATGAGATAATCGCGTTCACAGACGGTGAATCTCAGGAAAAACTGAATACCCTTTTTGGAGCAAAATAATAAAGAGGCAGGGTTGACATATCCTGCCTCTTTTGTTATATTTAAGGTATCGATTACAGCGTATTCATAAACGCTGCTATTTTATGCGCCAACCGCTCGTGACCTGCATTGCTGAAATGAAGACCGTCGGGGCGGAATGTGCCATCGTCAAGATAACAGCTCATGCCGGAACAGCTGTAAAGGTCAAGAACAGGTATACTATAAATATCGGCGGCTGTTAAAATAGCATCTCTGTAATCTTTTAATATGTGGCCGGAAGTGTTCGGAGTGAAAGACTCCCATCCGTAAAACGAGCTTTTGCATTTTGGCGGCGTGATAAAAAATATTTCGGCTCGGGGGAATTTTTTGTATAGCCCATTAATCATAACGTTTATTGCGCCGAAAAAGGTGGAAACATCATTGTCGCTGACAGTGCCAAGTGGAACGCCTTTGCAGAAGTCGTTCATTCCTCCAAAAACGCTGATTACATCAGCGTCATTGTCCATCTCTACATATCTCTCAGCCATTCCTTTTTCCAAAGCAAGTTTGTTTCCGTTTATTCCGTAATTTCTGCATTCGTAAAGCCCCGTTAAGTCTTTCATATGGCCTGTCCACGGAATGCCTTGAAGACCTTTTCCCGATATGTCGCCCTTTGTGAGACTATCGCCCAGTGCGTTCATTTTACAGTCCTGCCATCTGAATTGAACTGACATTGTTCTCCCTCAAATCTTTTACATTTTTATGTTTAATTATAGCCCGCAGCGTCTCATGTTACAAGTGTAATCTACGTTAAAAAGAACAGGGGATGGGATTATAAAAAAGATAAATTCGATAGGTTTCGGCGAAGTGATGGCAGCTGCTATCTCGGTTTTTTTGGTGATACTGCCCGTGCTGCTGCATATCGTCAGCACTTTCAGCCATGCAAAATATATCGTATGGATAATAAAAATTTCGATCGCTATAGGGATAATCCTGTTTTTGACCCTGTTTGTCCTTTTGAAAATAGAGCAAAGGCAGGACAGAAAAATCATCCGTGAATACAAGAAAAACACGAAAATACGGCTTGAAAGCGGTTATTACGAGTGCCAGACATGCGGCTTTAATAAGCTGTCAAAAAACGACGAATACTGCAGATCATGCGGGATACGTTTCAGTTAAGCTTGTCTCAAACGAGTATTTTTTACGGTCAGATGATAAAAAATTTTGCAAACCTATTTACAAACTTTTGAGTTGCTGATATAATAACCCTTGTAAGGGAGTAACCGACATTTTAATGTTTTAAAGTCAACAATCGGTGTCACGCCTGGCTTTGAATTAAATGGTGAGACTTATACATAATACTTATTTGTATTATGTATAAGTCTTTTTTAATGTCACGGTATCTCCTAATTTATCGAAAAGGAGAATTTAAATGGCGCTTTGGTATTCACAGCCGAAAGAAGAGATCGAAAAGACCCTTGAAACAAATTTAAAAACGGGGCTAACGGTAAAACAGGCTGAAGAGCACCTTCAAAAACACGGCAAAAACAAGCTTCCTGAGCAGAGAAAAAAGACTGCAGTTGAAAAGTTCTTATCCCAGTTCACCGACCCTACAATCATTGTGCTGCTTGTTGCGGCGATAATATGTATCGCTATCGGCGAGATCGTCGACGGCATAATCATTTGTTCGATCGTCATAATTAACGCTGTAATAGGTCTTGTTCAGGAGCAGAAGGCTGAATCAGCACTTGAATCGATCAGAAAAATGACTTCGCCTAAAGCAAAGGTTATACGCGACGGGTCACAATTAGTTATAGACTGTGAAGACGTAGCTTTGGGCGATCTTGTGGTTATGGAGGCCGGGGACTATGTTCCGGCAGACGTCCGCATCACAAAATGCTTTAACATGAAGGCGGATGAATCGTCTCTTACCGGTGAATCAGTCCCGGTCGAAAAGACAGATACTGTTCTTTCTAATGAAAAACGCGGCATTGGCGACATGACCAATATGGCATTTATGAGCACAGTTGTGACATACGGCAGAGCTTATGGCGTCGTCACTGAAACTGGCGCCGGAACAGAAATAGGAAAGGTTGCAAATTTGCTGAGCGGTGCGGAGAAAAATGCAACGCCGCTTCAAAGAAGACTGAAGGAGCTTTCAAAGATTCTGTCGATTTTTGCGCTCGCAGTCTGTGTTACAATATTTATAATAGGATACCTTCAAAGCCATGAGCTTATGACGGTATTTCTAAACTCATTAAGCCTTGCCGTTGCGGCTATACCTGAGGGCCTTCCTGCAATCGTTACTGTAGTTCTGGCTATAGGAATGCAGCGTATGGTGAAAAAGAACGCCATAATGAAAAGCCTGCCCGCCATCGAAACCTCCGGTTCCGCCACGGTTATATGCAGCGATAAAACAGGAACACTTACTCAAAACAAAATGACAGTCGTTAAATCTTACGTCAACTTTGATTATGTAACAGCGTCGGACATATCTATTGAGGGCACAGCCGGAAAATTTTTGACCTTTGGCGTTTTGTGCAACGACACAAGCGTTAAAAAAGAAAGCGAAAAATACGAAAGCGTCGGAGACCCGACAGAGGTCGCGCTTATTGATGCTGCTGTCAGACGTGGGATGAACCCGATCGAGATAAAAGAGCTGAACAAAAGGGTAGAGGAGATCGCTTTCGACTCTGACAGAAAGCTTATGACAACCGTGAATAAAATGAACGGCGAACTTATTTCAATAACAAAAGGCGCCCCTGATGTTTTGCTTCAGCGCTGTACCGCAGTTGAGGACGACAGTGGCGTAAGCCCCATCGACGATGAGTTTGCAAAGAAGATTGCCGAAGCAAACGAGGAAATGTCTAAAAGCGCGTTAAGAGTTATCGCTGTTGCATATAAAAAGATCGAATCTGACATGCTGAGTTCAGTTTCGACAGAAACACTTGAGAACGATCTTATTTTTGTTGGACTGTTCGGCATGATAGACCCGCCTCGCGAAGAGGCAAAAAAAGCAATTGAAAAATGCAAAACAGCTGGAATCCGCCCGATTATGATAACTGGAGACCACGTTATAACTGCAAGCGCTATCGCTCGTGATCTTGGCATACTCGGTGAAGGCGACATGGTGATGAGCGGCGCTGAGCTGGAAGAGATTTCGGACGAAGAGCTTACAAAAAATATCCACAGCTATAGTGTGTTCGCACGTGTATCCCCTGAGCATAAACTAAGAATAGTAAAAGCTTTAAAAGCTAATGGTCATGTTACTGTCATGACGGGGGACGGAGTGAACGACGCGCCTGCTTTGAAACTTGCCGATATAGGCGTTTCTATGGGCGTCACCGGGACAGAAGTCGCAAAAGGCGCCGCCGATATGATACTTGCAGACGACAACTTTGCAACGATAGTCTCGGCTGTAAGCTATGGCCGGGTTATTTACGATAATATCCGCAAGGCTATCCATTTTCTGCTTTCGAGCAATATCGGCGAGATAATAAGCATCCTGCTTACAACACTGCTTGGAACGCTTCTTTTCAGTATGCCTGTCCAAATGCTCAGCGCTGTTCAGATATTGTGGATCAACCTTGTTACTGACTCGCTTCTTGCCATCGCGCTCGGCATGGAAAAAGCTGAACCGGGAATCATGAATCGCCCTCCGCGCAAACTCAATGAATCTATCTTCAGCAGTGGTCTTGGTCTTCGTATAGCATTTCAGGGCGTATTAATCGGATGCCTGACGTTTTTTGCTTATTACATCGGATTTAAAGAGGGGGTAGCCTCGGGGACTGAAATCGCATCAAGAACAGGCTCTACTATGGCGTTTATGACGCTTGCGTTCATACAGTTTTTCCATGTGTTCAACGCCCGTTCAATGAATTATTCTATATTCAAGATCGGCATATTCTCAAACCTTTATGTTGTCGGCGCGTTTGTTATAAACGTTATTCTTCAGCTTGTCACTATCTGCATTCCGGCTGTCCGTACCAGCGTATTCAGGCTGGAGCTTATAAGTCCTGTTCAGTGGGCAATAGTTATTGCGCTTTCTTTAACGCCTGTTGCGGTTGTAGAAATGCAGAAAGCGTTCTCTCATATATTAAAAAAACAATAATTATATGAAAGCGGTGCAAAGAAGTGATAAAAAAATACTAACATAATGCTTTTCCTTGCATACACTGATATTGAAGCAGGCAACTTCAATACCATTGTAGGAGGATAAATACTATGAGCGAAAAAGTAGTTCCGGGACCGCTTTCCTGCGCTAACGGATTTAAAGAAGCCGTTTGCATTAATACTACTAAGGTTTATGATACATGCAAAGATAAAGACTGCCTTGAGGATCTGAGAGTCTATTTTGATAGCCGTTCACAAGAAATTATAGACAAAGCAATCAATGTTAAAGTCAGAAAAGCTGAAATCATCTGGGTTTACATCGATGTCGAAGAGGTTCCTTTCAACAGAGGTTTTTATGCTATTGATGTAAAATATTTCTTTAAAGTCACGCTTGATGCATTCTGCGGTGTTTCGAGACCTATGGAGGTTCGCGGACTAAGTACATTTGACAAAAAAGTCATTCTTTTCGGCAGCGAGGGCTCAGCAAAAACATTTACATCTTCATACAGACCAGACGGACTCGATCCGAATCCTATCCGCTCAAGCAACCAGCCGAAGGCTATTGTTGAAGTAGTGGATCCGATCGCGCTCGGCGTTAAACTGGTTGAAAAATGTGAAAAACATTGCGGCTGCGGTGTAGATCTCTGTTCTGTACCGGATGCAATCTTAAGAGAATTTGACGGCGATCTTGTTGACAATGATCCTGAGAAAATGGTTTATGTTACACTCGGCATTTTCTCGATCATTAAAATAGTCAGAGACGTTCAGCTTTTGATTCCGGCTTATGATTTCTGCATTCCTGAGAAAGAGTGCATTGGAAACGAAGACGATCCATGCAGGCTCTTCAGAAGCATTAAGTTCCCGACAGAAGAATTTTTCCCGCCGGCATCCATGGAAATCGAAGACGAAGACAGGCATAGACACTGTGAACCCGAAGATGACAGACACAGGGGCTGCGGATGCAGATAAGTTGGTTTACGCTTTAAGCGGCAAATCAATATACATATGGCATGATTATGCCGTGTGTGATAAGTTATCTGAATTTATGATAAAACGCGCGGAAGAACCGCGCGTTTTTTTATCTACATATTTTGAGATTTAAAATAAGATAATAAAAATATGTAAGCTGCATTAATTCTTTTAATTAAAAATATGAATTAATTGTTAAGGTAATGGAAAATGGTTACACTAGTTGAAGGGAGAAATAGCGTGAAAATTCCTTTTAAGCGGCTTGGAGATATATCAAGAGTTGCATTCATATGTGTAATTATACCTGCTATAATATTTTATTTTTATCATCTTATTTCTAAAATTGATTTAAGACAGATCTCTGAGCTGAGGGTAAATCCTTTGCTTGCTTTGATTTCGATCATCTTATTCGCACTGGGCATTTACAACAAAGGTTTAGTGCTCAGCTGTGAACTTGCGGATATTTCAAAAAAAGATGCATTCAGGATCATGAGCGTGGGCGAGGCGATCAATATGGTTGTTCCATTCAGACTTGGAGACAGTACAAAAAGCAATATGCTGCCGAGGGAATATTCATTCTGGAAAAAAACTTATATAATGTACATTCCAAAGCTATTTGATATAATAGTATTAATTATATTTTGCCTTTTATCGATTTTTTTCTATAACAGCCTTGAAAATGAGGTAGGCTTGGATTTCATGTTCTATTCCGGGATTGTTCTCGGCCTCATAGTTATTGCTTTTACGGTTGCGCAGTTTTTCCCGAAAACAAAAGAAAAAACAGCGGAATTCATCAAAGAAGACCTCGGCGGAGTTTCAAAACATATTTTTACATCATGGCTTTTTATCTATGCGTCTATTGTAATAGCTCTTTTCTCACTCAATATGCCGGCTGATGTGGCTTTTCGCGGCGCACTTGGCGTAATAGTGGCAACGAACATTTCAATGCTGGTGCCAGGCACACCGGGAGGAATAGGCTATTTTGAGGCTTTGACAACACTTGCACTGTCGGACTTGATAAACCAAAGTTACGCGTTAGGTGCTGCGCTGCTTATACATTTGATCCAGTATGCCGCTCTGCTGCCTCTGGGATTTTTTATGTTCTTTTTTGGCAAAAAACTTAAAAAAACGTCTTGCAAATAATGCTGTAATATGGTATCATAACACAGATAATTACACACATACTGCGATTTCCGCACCGGTGCATATGCTGTGCGGGAAAATGAACGGTATGGCGGTAAAAACCAAGGAGGAAAAATAATAATGTCAGTAATCTCAATGAAACAACTGCTCGAAGCAGGCGTTCACTTCGGCCATCAGACCAGACGCTGGAACCCTAAAATGGCTGAGTACATCTTCACCGAAAGAAACGGTATTTACATCATCGATCTGCAGAAGACCGTAAAAAAGGTTGAAGACGCTTACATGTTCATCCGCAATGTTGCAGCTGAGGGCGGCGAAGTTCTGTTCGTAGGAACAAAGAAACAGGCTCAGGATTCTATTAAAGAAGAGGCTGAGCGTGTCGGCATGTATTTTGTCAATGCCAGATGGCTTGGCGGTATGCTGACAAACTTCAAGACAATAAGAAAAAGAGTATCAAGACTAAAACAGCTCCGTAAAATGTCCGAAGACGGCACATTCGAAGTTCTGCCAAAGAAGGAAGTTACAAAGCTTCGCGGTGAAATAGAAAAACTTGAAAAGTTTTTAGGCGGCATAGAGAATATGGAAAGACTTCCTGCTGCGCTCTTTATCGTTGATCCTAAGAAAGAGAGAATCGCTGTATCAGAGGCAAGAAATCTTGGTATTCCGATCGTTGCAATCGTTGATACAAACTGCGATCCTGATGAAGTGGATTATGTTATCCCGGGCAACGATGATGCTATAAGAGCCGTTAAACTGATCGCCGAGACAATGGCTAACGCTGTTCTTGAAGGCAGACAGGGTGAACAGTTCGAAATGGATGAAGAGGAAGCCGCTGGGGACAAGGAATAACAGCATAATATTTAAAATAACGGAGGATTGAATATATATGGCATTCACAGCTAAAGATGTTGTGACATTAAGAGAGAGAACAGGCGTCGGCATGATGGACTGCAAAAAGGCACTTACACAGGCTGACGGGGATCTCGAAAAAGCAGTAGAAATATTAAGAGAAAAGGGTCTTGCCGCTGCCGCTAAGAAAGCAAGCAGGATTGCGGCGGAAGGTCTTGTTGCTTGTTATACCGACGACGCTAAAAAAGTCGGCGTTGTTATCGAAGTCAATTCAGAAACAGACTTTGTTGCGAAAAATGCTGATTTCCAGGGCTTTGTAGCAGGATGCGCAAAGACTGTTGCAGACACCAATCCGGCAGACGTTGACGCTCTGCTTGAAACAAACTATGAGGGCGGAAGCTCTAAAGTTGCAGACGTTCTGAGAGATAAGATCCTGACGATAGGTGAAAACCTTAAGGTCAGAAGATTCGAGCGCTATGAGGGCATTACTGAAACTTATATACACGGCGGCGGCAGAATCGGTGTTATGGTTAAGTTCGATACAACTGATGAAGCTGCTGGAACTGAGAAATTCAAAGAGTTTGCTAAGGATATAGCAATGCAGGTTGCAGCTTCAAATCCTTCCTATAACAAAAGAGAAGAAGTTCCGGCTGAAGTTTTGGATAAGGAAAAAGAAATCCTGAAAGTTCAGGCAATAAATGAGGGCAAACCTGAAGCAATCGCTGAAAAGATGGTTGCCGGTCGTGTACAGAAATTCTATAAAGAAAACTGCCTTATTGAACAGGTTTATATCAAGAACAACGATATGTCTGTTAAGCAGTATATGGATTCAGTTTCTAAAGAAATCGGAGCTCCTATTTCTATCGCAAAGTTCGCGCGCTTTGAAAAGGGCGAAGGACTTCAGAAGAGGGAAGACGATTTTGCAGCTGAAGTTGCTAAAATGGTTAAATAATTTAATTTATTCAAAAGAAGAGCCTGCTTTTAAAGCAGGCTCTTTTCGACTTATTTAAAAAGTTGTTTGATAAGTTGACAGACGCTCGAAAAGGGCAGTCAGACGAAAAGCAGGTGCTCGTTGATGATGCATACAGCAGGGCGCCTGTTGGTAAAGTTTGCAAAGGTGCCTCGATATGGGGACGCTTGCGCTATTTTTGATTTTTATAACTTAACAGGAAGAGTGCGTTTGAAAGCCTGATACTTCCATTTTGCGTTTTCACCTATGAATCGCTTTTGCGGTGCGCGTCCTTTTTCGGCAGGCTGAAAATGGGCTGCTATAAAACTTTCGATTTGTAGCAGCCCATTTTTTTGAGTTTGCATAGTCTATAATGCAAGGAGATTACACATCGCAGCCGTTTTTTGAGTATATGTAGCTGTAAAGTATTCCGTGACGGATCTCGTCTGTTATTATTTCTGTAAGCATATTGATCTGTCTTCTGTCCTGAAGCGCAAAAAGTATACGGCGGTATTTTCTTACTGCATTCTGTTCGCCGAAAAGCGCGCGTTTGATACCATCACAATATGAAGCAGGTTTTTCAAAAGTCGGCTCTTGAGCGATTGTGGGCATTTGACCTGTCAGTTCGTAATAAAGCTGCCTGAACATGCTGTAATGCCGCATCTCGTCATCACGGATGCTTTCGATGATTCGTTTTTCCTCTTCTGATGGGGCAATGCTTATCAGGTATTCGTAGAACATCCTGTCTTCAGTCTCGCCGCTTAATGCATCACGAATAAGCTGAAGTGCCACCGATAGACCGTTGTTATAGCCATAAGGGTCCTGTGACATATAGGGAGTGTACTGAGGAGCATTACCCTCATTATCGGGATTATTTCCATAGTGTTGCATACGGGATCCCCCTTTTAAATATTACATATTATTATATGAAAAAGGGGAAAAAGGTGTTAAAATTTACTAAAGTGCGCAATAATTTATTTTTTTATTATAGGTTATCTTCAGCTATTATTTCACACCCTGCTGTAGTTATAGCGTTTGCAAGTTCTGCATCAGGCGTTTTATCACTTATAAAATAATCTATGCCGTTAAAATCACAGGTTCGGCATAAGAAGGTATGTCCGAATTTACTGCTGTCACAGAGAAGAATCCTGGATTTTGCATTCGACAGCATTTTCCGTTTAAGCTGTGACTGTTCAAATGATCCCTCGGTGATGCCCGAAATGGTGTCAATCCCGGCACATGAAATAAATGCCACGTCGACATTGATATGTGATATGTATTCAAGTGTGTCACTGCCGGTGATAGTGTTTGAATTCGGAGCAATCATGCCGCCCGGGACATGAACACGCACATCCGTTTTTTCCATAAGCAGCAACGCGTTTTTTATTCCTGTTGTTACTACTGATAGGTTGCGAAATCTAGTAAGATGCGGGACAAGAAATCCCGCTGTACTGCTTGAATCCAAAAAAATAGAGTATGAATTTTTTATAAAATCAGCAGCAAGGTTTGCAATGACCTTTTTTTCCTTTATGTTTTCGTGCTCACGAATAACCTGTGACGGCTCTGCATTTGAGCTTTCATATAGAACTGCGCCGCCGTGTGATCGAGTGATTAGCCCTGACTTTTCCATTGCTGTAAGGTCACGGCGAATCGTTGCGGGGCTGGCAAAAAGTTTTTTGCTCAGTTCATTCACGGTAACAGACTTTTTCTTGTTTAGGATTTCAAGAATTTTGTTATGCCTTTCAAGTGTAAGCATAGGTTTCTCCTGTTTCTTGTGATTATTTTTGCTCACTACACTAGTTTTTTATGCTGATTAAACAACATGACGCTCAAATATAGATGAAAATGAACACGTGTGATATTATAATAATACTTTTTTATATTCTTTACAACTGTCTAAAGATAATCTTGGTATGCCGCTTGCCGAAAATGCGGCAGCCGCTAAAAGTTATGCGGTTTTGGAGCATATATGGCAAAAAAAATGCTTGCTTTTGACCTTGGCGCGTCAAGCGGAAGAGCAATGCTTGGAACGCTTGAGAACGGCAAGATAAAAATCGAAGAAATACATAGATTTTCAAACGACCCCGTAATGATAGGGGGAACGCTTCATTGGGATATTTTAAGGCTGTTTTTTGAAATTAAACAGGGAATATCGAAAGCCGTCGCTCTCGGCGGCGGATTCGACAGTATCGGTATAGATACATGGGGTGTCGACTTCGGGCTTTTGGATAAAGAAGGGCGCCTTTTGCAAAACCCTGTGCATTATCGTGATGCAAGAACTGAGGGAGTTCCAGAAAAAGTATACGAGAAAGTTTCAAAAGATGAGCTGTTTTCGCGCACGGGCATACAATTTATGCGCATAAATACGCTGTATCAGCTGTACTATCTTGCTCATAGCGGCGGGCTTGAAGGCGTCGATAAGCTGCTTTTTATCCCGGATCTTTTAGCTTACTTTTTGACTGGTGAACAGCATGCCGAGTATACAGTTGCGTCGACATCTAATCTTTTAAATCCTCATACACGCGACTGGGATCAAACTCTTCTTGAAAAACTAGGTATTCCCTCTGGCATTTTTCCGTCAATAATCGAGCCGGGCAGTACATATGGAATGCTGAGCAAAGGAATTTGTGAAGAACTCGGATGCAAACCAGTTCCTGTTGTCGCGGTAGGCGAACACGATACCGCATCGGCGGTTGCGGCAGTTCCGTCTAAAGTCAAGCATTTCGCATATATCAGCAGCGGAACATGGTCGCTTCTTGGGACAGAACTTGACAAACCGGTTGTTTCAGACGATGCCGCCAGAGCTAATTTCACTAACGAGGGCGGATACAATAATAAGATCCGCTTTATCAAAAATATAATGGGTCTATGGCTTATACAGGAATCACGCCGTCAGTGGCAGCGTGAGGGTCAGACGGTTTCCTTTAACGATCTTGAGCGTGAGGCGCTTGATACAGAGCCGTTTGAAAGCTTTATTGATCCTGACGCGCCTTTGTTTGAGGCCCCAGGCAATATGCCTGAGCGTATTCGCAAATTCTGCCGTGAAACGGGTCAGCCTGTCCCTGAAAGCAGGGGCGCAGTGATGCGCTGTATATATCAGAGCCTTGCTATGAAGTATAAATACGCGTTTGAAACGATGAAATCACTCACTGGGTATGATTTTGAGATTCTGCATATCGTAGGCGGCGGAATAAAAGATACGTTTTTATGCAAGATGGCTGCCGGAGCATGTGGAGTTATGGTAAATGCCGGGCCTGCCGAGGCAACGGTAATAGGTAATATTGCGGTTCAGCTTATTGCCGCTGGCGAACTTGCCGATCTTAAAGATGCGAGAAAGGCTGTTCGTGCCGCGGTTGATATACAGCAATTTGCACCTCACCAATCTGATGAATGGGAGATGCATTATCCTAAATTCAAGGGAATTGCAGGGCTGTAAACATAAATTAAAAAGGAGTGGTGTTAAAATGGCAAACAGAATGATTTTGAATGAAACTAGCTATTTCGGTAAAGGGGCAATTGCTGAGATCGTTAACGAGGTCAAAAATCGCGGTTTTAAAAAGGCACTCGTTGTAACTGACAAGGCGCTCGTAAAGTTCGGCGTTGCCGGCAAAGTAACGACTATGCTAGATAACGCTGGACTCGCATATGAGGTATATGATGAAGTTAAGGCTAATCCTGCAATCACAACCGTGAAAAACGGCATTGAAAAATTTAAAGCTGCAGGCGCTGACTATCTCATCGCAATAGGCGGCGGCTCACCGATCGATACTGCAAAGGGTATTGGCATCATAGTTAACAACCCTGAGTTTTCCGATGTTAGAAGCCTTGAGGGCGTTGCAAATACAAAGAAGAAAAGCGTTCCGATCATTGCCGTTCCTACAACTGCTGGAACAGGCGCAGAGGTTACGATCAACTATGTTATAACTGATGAAGAGAAAAAACGTAAATTTGTCTGTGTTGACCCGCATGACATCCCGGTTATAGCTGTAATCGATTCTGACATGATGTCTTCAATGCCGAAAGGTCTTACAGCTTCCACAGGAATGGACGCTTTGACACACGCAATCGAGGGCTATACAACAAAGGGCGCTTGGGAGCTTACGGATACGCTTCATCTTAAATCAATAGAAATCATTTCACGTTCACTGCGCTCTGCTGTTGCCGGAGAGCTGACAGGCAGGGAAGATATGGCTCTAGCTCAGTATGTTGCCGGTATGGGATTTTCTAATGTCGGTCTTGGCATAGTTCATTCGATGGCTCATCCTCTCGGCGCTTTCTATGACACGCCGCACGGTGTTGCAAACGCTGTTATTCTGCCGACAGTTATGGAATACAACGCACCTTGCACAGGCGACAAGTTCCGTGAGATCGCTCGCGCTATGGGTGTAAAGAATGTTGACGAAATGGATATCGAAACTGCACGTAAAGCGGCAGTTGATGTAGTTAAAAAACTGTCTGAAGACGTTGGCATCCCGAAAACACTGCGTGAAATCGGTGTAAAGGAAGAAGACTTGCAGGCACTTTCAGAGGCGGCTTATGCAGACGTATGCACAGGCGGCAACCCGAGAGAGACAAGCGTTGCTGATATTCTGAAATTATATAAATCACTTTATTAATCGAAACGGATGTGAACAAATGGGCAGCACACAAAAGGCTTACGAACTTGCTCGTGAGCTGTATGCAGGGCTCGGGGTTGACACCGACCGTGCAATAGAAAAACTGAAAAACATTAAAATTTCACTTCACTGCTGGCAGGGCGACGATGTTAAGGGATTTTTATTTAACAATGAGCTGACCGGCGGTATACAGGTTACGGGCAACTATCCTGGGGCTGCCCGCACGCCTGATGAACTCAGGCAGGATCTTGACAAGGCATTGTCCTTTATACCTGGAAAACATAAGTTGAATCTGCATGCAATCTATGCGGATACAGATGAAAAGGTCGATCTTGACGAGCTTGAGCCAAAACACTTTGAAACATGGGTTCGCTGGGCTAAAGAGCGCGGCTTGGGGCTGGACTTCAATCCTACCTGTTTCTCTCATCCGTTCGCTGACAGCGGTTTTACTATCAGCAGTGCAGATGACAAGATTCGTAATTTCTGGATCCGTCACTGTAAATTAAGCCGTAAAATCGGCGAATATTTCGGGCGTGAGCTTGGACAGAAATGTGTTACTAATTTCTGGTTTCCGGATGGATATAAAGACATTCCGGTCGACCGTGTCGCCCCGCGCCGCCGCATGATGGAGGCGCTTGACGAGGTATTTGCCGAGCCGATTGATAAAAAGTATAATGTTGATGCGGTTGAAAGCAAGGTTTTCGGCATTGGAACCGAAAGCTATGTCGTTGGTTCAAACGAATTCTGTGTAGGATATGCTGTCAAAAACGGCAAGCTTGTCTGCCTCGACGCGGGACATTTTCACCCTACTGAGGTAATTTCTGATAAAATATCTTCCGTTCTGCTTTTTACGGATGAGCTGCTGCTTCATGTCAGCCGTCCTGTAAGATGGGACAGCGACCATGTAGTCATTTTGGACGACGAACTGCAGAATATCGCATATGCTTTGGTTCGCGGAGGATTTTTAGGCAGAACGCATATCGGGCTTGACTTTTTCGACGGAAGCATAAATCGTATAGCAGCCTGGACTATCGGCTCTCGGAACATGCTGAAAGCACTGCTGAGAGCTCTGCTTGAGCCTACTGATGAACTTAAGAAGCTTGAGCTTTCAGGCGATTATACCAGCCGCCTTGCAATGATGGAAGAGTTAAAATCCTATCCGGCTGAGGCAGTCTGGGACTATTACTGCGAGATGCAGGGCGTTCCTGTTCGTGAGGATTGGCTGAAGCTCGCAAAAGAATATGAAGTTAATGTTTTAAGCAAGAGGGTTTGAAATGAAAGATATATTAAAGGCGCCGTTTTTAACGGAGTTTTGTGACATTGCGGATAATATGTATCGTATGGGCTGGGATGAGCGCAACGGCGGAAATATAAGCCTTATACTCGATCCTGAAGAGGTAAAGCAATATCTTGACCTCGATACAGTCAAAAAGTGGATACCGATAACGTTCCACGCAGTAGATCTTGCTGGAAAGATATTCTTGGTCACAGGCACGGGAAAATATTTCCGCAATGTTTTAAAGAAACCGGCCGACTGCCTTGGAATAATCAAGGTTGCCGAAGACGGAAAAAGCATCGGTATCCTTTGGGGATTTGAAGACGGCGGCAGACCTACAAGCGAGCTTCCGGCACATTTCATGAGCCATATCGAACGCCTTAAAGTTGATCCGAAGCATCGTATCGTCATACATACTCATGCAACTAATGTTGTCGCAATGACTTTTGTTCACGATCTTAGCGAGCGTGAGTTTACCCGCACTTTGTGGCAGATGTGCACCGAGTGCCTTGTCGTATTCCCGGACGGCGTCGGCGTTTTGCCATGGATGCTCTGCGGAAACGATGAGATCGGCAGGGCTACCGCTGAAAAGATGAAGGAATACAGACTTGTCGTTTGGGGTCAGCACGGCATTTTTGGCACCGGCCGTGACATCGACGAAGCGTTTGGACTCATCGAAACGGTTGAAAAAGCCGCAGAGATTTATATCAAAGTAATGAATCATGAAATAAAGCAGTCTATAACAGACGAGCAGCTTTGGATTTTAGCAAACGCATTCCACGTTACTCCTAAGGAAGGATTTCTGAACAAATAAGTTCAATAATTTATTCCCTGCGGCATTAAATTGCCGCAGGGATTTTTTTTTATTTATATTATTGACATTTATATTCTACGAGTGTAGAATATAAACAAAGGCATTCGACAATTGTAGAATGGAATGATATTATGGATAATGAAATGAAACGGCTTCCGGATTCTGAGCTTGAAATAATGATGGTTCTTTGGGAAGCGGGTGAGCCTGTATCGTCGGCATACGTAATTGAAAAACTTAAAGGGAAAAGAAATTGGAAGATAACATCAGTATTGACCTTTCTGTCTAGACTTGCCCAAAAAGGCTTTATAAGCGTGGAAAAGGACGGAAAAAGCAATATATACCGCCCTTTAATTGATGAGCAGGATTATCTTAAGTATGAAAACAGGTCATTTCTTGAAAAGTTATACGGCAATTCCGTCACAACATTTGTTTCGTCTCTCTATAACAGCAAAGAGATCGGCGAAAAGGAGCTTGACGAGCTTCGGCGGTTTATCGATGAAGCATCGAAGGGGGAATAGGAGTGCTTGAATCATTTTTCAGGCTGATAACTCAAACTTCTTTATCTACTTCTTTGATAGTTGCCGTTTTACTGCTGCTTTTTCCGTTTATAAACCGGAGATATTCAGCAAAATGGAGATATTTTGTGTGGCTCATTATTGCTTTAAGGCTTATTTTTCCTTTTGATATAAAAACAGAAAATAAGCCGATAAATATAAATATTCCAGCTAATTATATTGAATCGATCAGTCAAGCTGATCATCAATCTGCGGTATACTTGACCTCTGATAAAAATGAAACGCAATCAAATAATAAAATCGACTTTAAAAAAACTATTTCGTTTATTTGGGCGGTTGGATTTGTATTATTTATTATTTATCATATTGGCGGATACTTTATATTTTTGAAAAATATCAGAAGATATTCAAAACCCGCTGATGAAAAAATAAATTCATTATGGCGCTTAGTAAAAAATGAGGCAAGGGTTTCCAAAAATATAAGAGTTTTGGTATGCAAAAAGATTAAAAGCCCGATGATGACAGGATTTTTTAAACCTATTCTTCTTTTGCCGGAGCAGGAATTTGATGGCAATGATCTGCCGGTGATTTTAAAGCATGAACTCATACACTATAAACGAAAGGATGTCTGGTATAAACTAACGCTGATTTTTGCAAACGCGCTTCACTGGTTCAATCCACTCATATATCTGATGGTTTATGCAGCGGACAGGGACGTTGAGATAGTCTGCGACAGTGAAGTGATCAAAAATGCTGATATCGATTATAAAAAGCGTTACAGCGAAGCGATTTTAAAGGCTGTGAGTAAAAACAGCGCGCACAGTCCGGCATTATCCACCTATTTTTATGGAGGGAAGAGTATTTTGAAAGAGCGTTTTAAAAATATTTTCAATATAAATAAAAAGAAAAAGGGCATTTTAGCCCTCTGTGCAGTTATCATTATAATAAGTATTTTCGGAGTGTCTGTTGTGTATGGCGATAACGCAGAGACAAAAACAACTATAAATAATTCATTTAAAGCCTACAGCACAGATTTATATAGCTTGTCAGCACCTGCGAGTTGGAATGTTGAAGCAGCTTTTGACGGCACAGTTTCATTTAAAAAAGACTCTGAAGACCAAGGCTCTCTGTCGGTGTTAAATTATGACCCGACTTTACCGATTTCACAGTTTGAAGGCAATCATGCAGAAACGCTGAGCACAAAAAAGCTCGACGGGCTTCGCTATCCGGCGACTGAGACTGTTATCAGACGAACAAAGCCTGCGGCGGCAATGGACGATTCATATGTTGACGAGCTTCATGTTTACCTGATACCCGAAAATAGTGCTTTTGCCTATGATCTTAGTTTTGACTCGTCAAAAGCTGACGAAAAAACAGTGCTTGAAATCGCCAAAAGTGTCATAATAAAAGAAGGCGCAAGCGAAAAAATAAAGGATAATGAGGCAAAGTTTATGGTTGCCGGAAAATGGGCACAGGCTGTCAAAGACCGTCAGGGCAGGGCGCAGTATGATCTTCTAAGCAATTCCCTTAAGAGTTCCAAAAAACAGTGGTATGAGGATATGGGCTGGGTGACAGGCACGTCAAGCCCATGGGTCGAAAACTATAGCTTAATAGCAAGCGACGGCGGCATAAAGATCATCTATGAATATGCGACGTCGGCTGGGCCAGAAGGCAAATATGAACAAATGTTGCATTTTATAAAAGAGGGCGGGGAAATGAGGATAGGCAGCTTTTCGGAGCCTAAGAAGATAAGTTAAAATTACTGTTATTTTTTATTTTTTCTGCTTTCGATTTTAGCGCCTGTTACTTTTGAAAGCGGGTTTTTCATAGCGGCTTTTTTGAGCTGTTCGTCTGAAACATGCGTATAGATCTGTGTAGTAGTAAGCTGTGCATGACCGAGGATTTCCTGAAGTGTGCGCACATCGACGCCGCCGTCGCGGAACATCAGCGTTGCGGCGGTATGGCGCAGCTTATGAGTAGAATAATGCTTGCCATCAAGTCCGGCGCTCTCTATGTATTTTTTTACAAGCCACTGAACGGTTTTCGGGCTGATTCTTGTTTTCCGTTTGCTTAAAAACAGAGCGTTTTTTGAATCAGCCGGAACGCCGTCACGAGGCCGTATCTCAAGATATTTATATATTGCGTCAAGACATGCGTCATTTAAATATACAGTACGTTCTTTATTGCCTTTGCCGAGGACGCGGAGCGTGTCGTCTTTGATATCAGTTATATCTATCCCGACAAGCTCTGAGAGCCGCATTCCGCAGTTTAAGAATAGGATCAGTATGCAAAAATCACGTTCTTTAAAAGGCCCGTCAACCGTGTTAAGCAGCTCAAGCGATTCCTCAAGCGAAAGATATACAGGAAGAGATGAGCGCAGTTTCGGCGCGTCAAGCGTCTCGGTCGGGTTGTTTTCAAGCTGATGAGTCTTTAGCGTAAGAAATTTAAAAAATGAGCGAAGAGAAGCGACCTTGCGGGCGCGTGTTGCGGCTTTGTCTTTTTTATCGCGACCTAGATAGTTCAAGTAAGAATAAATGTCGCTTAAGGTAACAGTTCTTACAAAATCAAGATCGATGTCGTCGATCGTAATGTCTGAAAATTCGGTGTCAGCAGAAACGAGCTTTCTATGTATTTTCATGAATCTGAAAAACATTCTAAGATCAAGAGCGTATTCATCAACGGTTTTCTGTGATTTGCCGCGAATGGTTTCCATATGAGTCAGAAAGTCATTTAATATTTCAGGATAGCCGTCCATTATTTTTCCTTCCCTCAATTATACAAAATTTTTATTTTGTATAATTATATTATAAATTTTGCTCAGGTGTCAATACTTCCCTTAAGGATTCTTTTACAGGGATTATCGAGCCGACATCGAAAATATCTTTGTCGGTTAAAAACAATGGCTTTATATTTCTTGCATCAATAAAGTTTAAAATTTTATCCTTGTCCGGATGGCTGTCGATTTTTCCGGTGAACGCCAATAGATTTTCAGACAGTTTCCCCGTCGCTCCGCCTATAAAACCGTAATCGTAACCATCTATTGATACATAGCCCTTAGTTATTAACAGAGACGCTATTCCATTACGCATTGCTGCCTCGTGTATAGACAGATCTTCTGTTATTATTGAGTTTTCGTCAACAACGCAGATCGAACATTTGGAATATCCCTGTTTTACGCTTATCACCTTAAACGGAAATTCGAAAAGTTTTTTTGAGATATGTTTTTTAAGACAAAACATTTTATCATCCAGAATTGCGGCATTAAGCATTATATCATCAGGATAATCATGTTTGAGTTTTTCAGCGTATACAGCATTCATTCCGATTTTTTGAGTATCAAAAAGCAATGCCGAATTAGCAGCAAGAACAAATGTTCTGCCACCTGTATGAAGTAACTGCATATCAGGATGGTCGCTTACAGGCCCCGCAAGATCTGGGCAAGAACCTACAATGAGCGCTTCGATATTTAATTTTCTTAATTTCTGTTCAAATAATTCTGCGGCTGTTTTTGAAATGATGACAGTGCTCGCCTGCCCTTTCGGCAGGTTTGGCTTTTTTATAAATTCCATAATTTATATTCCTGAATATTAAATTTAATAAAGGTTAAAATAATCACGGAAGGAATATATTGATTTTGTCTGTTTATTGATTTAAATGTCACAATTTTTCTAAGTGCCTTCCAACTGGGTAATACAACTATAGTATTACCCAACAAACACCCTAAAAGGGTTTAAAATAAAAGGATCGTTGATAGTCCTTTTCATTTCGTTTAACATGTCAAAACCCGGTTGGAAGGCATATTTTATATTGTAAGTTTTGCAAAGTAAAATTACTTTCTTTAGAGAATTCAGAGAGTTATTCTGAGTTACCGGTTGTGTTATTCGAAAAGCAAAAACGCCTGGACAATAGTCTGGGCGTTTTTTGCGTTTATAAAGCAATCTCTATCGCCTCAGCGATGTTTTTGACTTGAAAAATCTCAACCCCATCTATGGGCGGCAATTTATTGAATTTTGGAACTATGAATCTTTTAAATCCGAGTCGGGTTGCTTCCGATATCCTGCTTTCGAGCCCCGAAACGGAACGAACTTCACCTGCAAGCCCGATTTCACCGATTGAAACCAGTGTGTCGTCAACAGGTCTGTCGAAAAAGCTGGACGCCATTGAAAGGCAGACTGCAAGGTCTGACGACGGCTCAAACAGGCGAAGACCGCCTATTACGTTAACGAATACATCACAGGTTGAAATGCGAAGCCCTGCCCTTTTTTCAAGCACAGCGAGCAGCATGGAAACACGGTTTTGATCGATACCTGTTGCGGTTCGCCTAGGCATCCCGTAATTCGTCTGGACTAAAAGAGCCTGTATTTCAGCAAGAATTGGACGTGTTCCCTCAAGCACAGAAACGACGCATGTGCCAGGCACGTTTTGCGGCCGGCCGGAAAGCAGCATGAGTGATGGATTGACAACTTCTTTTAAGCCATCTGTCTCCATATCAAAAACACCTATCTCGTTTGTCGAACCGAAACGGTTTTTTGAGGAGCGCAGTATGCGATAGCTTTGATTTTTATCGCCTTCAAAATATAAAACGGTATCCACCATATGTTCAAGGACTTTAGGACCCGCGATAGCCCCTTCTTTATTGATATGCCCGACAAGGAATACCGTGAGATCTGTCGATTTTGCAAGATCGGTAAGCCTCAAGGAACATTCTCTTATCTGGCTGATGCTGCCGGGAATCGCGCTGATTTCAGGGCTGTAGACCGTCTGTATCGAGTCAACGATGACGATATCAGGCTTGTCCTTTGAAATAGTATCGGTTATATGCTCGATATTAGTCTGGGCAAGTAGGAAAAGGTTGTCCGACGTTACGCCCAGCCTGTGTGCACGCAGTTTGAGCTGACCTAGCGACTCTTCGCCTGATATGTACAGTATTTTGCATGAATTGCCGAGAAACTCGCAGATTTGAAGAAGCAGCGTTGATTTTCCAATGCCGGGGTCACCGCCGATCAGCGTAACAGAACCCTTTACGGCGCCGCCGCCCAGTACCCTATTCAGCTCAGACAAGCCTGTGTCAAAGCGAATATTATCTGTAAAGCTTATTTCATTTACACTTACTGAATGCTGTATTGTCGACCCTCTGGCAGTTTCACGCTTTATTTTTTTTTCTTTTTCCGGCGTTCTTATCTCTTCTGTAAGAGTGTTCCACGATTCGCATCCTGGACATTTTCCATACCATCTAAGCGATTCGTAGCCACACTCTGAACAGACGAAGACACTTTTTGTTTTTTCAGACATTTTCTACTCCTGTATATTTGGTTGTTCCGGCACTGCGGGCAGTTTTGATTTTTCCAACTGGGAATAAAAATTATTAATGCCTTTTGATATAACATCCGCAATATTATCCTGATATAACGGGTCTTGAAGATTTTTAAGGTCTTCACTGTTGGATAAAAATCCGCATTCCACGATCGTTGCACAGATTGGGGCATGCTTTAAAATATAGATACTCCTATCGGCAACTTTAGATTCACGTTTATTTTCAGGCTGAAGGTCTTTAACTGCACCCTGTATGCATTCGCCCAGCAGTTTCCCCTCTTTTGCATTTTGTGAATAAAAAGTCTGAAGACCTTTATACTGAGACTGACCGAATTTGTTGCAATGGACGCTTACATATATAGCCTCCGGGTGAGTTTTCATTAATTGAACACGCGCGCGCGTATCCTCGGCCTTGGAGGACGCCAGCGCAACGTCGTCACTTCTTGTCATTATGACCGCAATTCCCTGTTTTAAAAGTATTGTTTCAAGTTTTTTTGCGATCGAAAGGTTTATATCCTTTTCAACAACGCCATTGTCGGCAACAGCACCGCCGTCAAATCCGCCGTGCCCTGCATCTATTATAACGGTTTTGGCGTCAGCGAGCGCAGGCGTATCTTTATGATATTGAGATATGCCGAGCAGGCAAATTGGAATAAAAATCAAAACCCCAAGAGTAATTAGTATAGTTCTTTTATTAATAACTAAAAACATTAGGCATCACCAATAAATCGTATTCGGTAAATATGCCCGCTATGCTTTTTATTTTTTCTTTTTTAGATTTCTTAAGTTTTTCTCGTTTAATATACTTTTTGCGGAATCGTTTCTAACAGGTTTGTTGAAAGCATTAAAAGAGCCTGCAGTAAAGCCGCGGACAACGCTTAATTCCCTATAGCCCAGGATATACGAGATGCCGAGCGTAAGAGGCGCAATCAGCGCCAGAAGGGCGATATATACTTTTGTACCGTGGTTTATAAAATATATTATAAATTCTATAAATGCGTAAAGCCATGTCCTTAATGCGATATTAAAGAAAGATGAGGTATTATTGTCGATATGGCTTAAAAAGAAACCTATGAGGAGTATTGCGGATGGGATAAAAGTAAAGGCGCCGGCAAGGAATCCTTTAAAATAATTCTCTTTTTGGTGATTGAACTTGACTTCATTTCTGTCACGAAGCCCCTGATTCCACCCGAATGAGTAATGTATAGAGATATAGATTAAAGCGTTAGCGAATGTCAATATCCACTTCAGTATGCCGCCTTGTGATATTATTCCGAAAGTTGCGCCGATAAGAAGACATATTATTGCTGCCATAACTGTAAACCATAGAGCTTTAAATAAAAATTTCAGCGTTGGGTTCATAGCATATCTCCGTATTTAAATTTTTTATAAAAAAACCGCATTAAAAAACCTTGTACTGCAAGGGCATTTTAATACGGTGATTTTTACTTACGCCTTTTTATTAAGCTGGCTGTTGTATTTTGCGCGAAGCTCCGTATCAAGAATGCGTTTGCGCATACGAAGATTATCCGGGGTAACTTCCAGCAGTTCATCATCATCGAGCAGTTCAAGATAACGCTCAAGACTCATAAGTCTTGGAGGAGTGAGCCTAAGCGCCTCATCCGAGCCGGATGCACGCATATTTGTAACATGTTTTTTCTTGCATACGTTTACAACGATGTCGCCTAATTTGTTGTTAAGTCCAACGACCATGCCTTCGTACACTTTTACTCCCGCGTCGATGAAGAGATCGCCGCGCTCTTGCGCGTTGTAAAGCCCGTATACGACAGATTCGCCGGTTTCCCATGCGACAAGGGCGCCGCGGCTTCTGCCAGGGACAGAGCCTTTTACAGGATAATATCCGTCAAACAGTGTATTCATAACGCCGTTGCCTTTTGTATCGGTTAAAAGCTCGCTTCTATAACCGATAAGTGCGCGGGACGAAATAAGAAATTTTATTCTGGTATAACCTCTGGAAACTGCGTGCATATCCTTCATTTCACCTTTGCGCTGAAGGATCTTGTCTATGACTGTACCAGTGAACTCGTCAGGAACATCTACAAACAAGAGCTCATACGGTTCGCATTCAACGCCGTCTATCTCTTTTAAGATAACATTAGGCTTTGAAACCTGAAATTCATATCCCTGCCGTCTCATATTTTCAATAAGGACAGATAAATGAAGCTCGCCGCGGCCGGAAACTTTGTATGTGTCGGCTGAATCCGTTTCCTCGACCTTCAAGCTGATGTTGGATTCAAGCTCTTTAAACAAGCGGTCACGCAGGTGGCGGGAAGTAACGAACTGCCCTTCCCTGCCCGCGAACGGGCTGTTGTTTACGCTGAAGTTCATGCTTAAAACCGGCTGATCGACTTTTATGAACGGAAGGGCTTCGGGATAATCGTTTGCACAAATCGTGTCACCGATGTTTATGTCAGTAACGCCGGAGATTGCAATCATGTCGCCGAAGAACGCCTCTTCCTCAGGCACTTTTTTAAGCCCCTCATAGGTGTATAACGCAGAAATTTTTCCGTGATCTATATCGCCGTTCTGGCGGCAGACAGAGATGTTCTCTTTATTTGAGATCTTTCCGCGGTTGATACGACCTATAGCTATTCTTCCGGTGTATTCATCATAGTCTATATTGGAAACGCTCATCTGGAACGGACCTTCCTCATCGCCCTGCGGTGACGGGATAGTCTCAACGATCATATCAAAAAGCGCTTTCAAATCGTTTGTCGGGTCTGTCGTAAGACTTGCCCATCCGTCACGCCCGGAAGCGTAAATAACGGGGGAGTCAAGCTGTTCATCAGATGCCTCAAGGTCGATCAGAAGCTCAAGCACCTCATCTACGACCTCATATGGACGGGCATTGGGCCTGTCCACCTTATTGACAACTACAATAGGCTTAAGGTGAAGATCAAGGGCTTTCTTTAAGACAAATCGCGTCTGAGGCATACAGCCCTCGAATGCGTCTACGAGAAGCAATACTCCGTCAACCATGCTGAGGCTGCGTTCAACCTCACCGCCGAAATCGGCGTGTCCCGGTGTGTCAACTATGTTTATCTTAATTCCTTTATAAAAAAGAGAGGTGTTTTTCGCAAGTATCGTGATGCCCCTCTCACGTTCAAGATCATTGGAATCCATGACCCTTTCGGCAACGACTTCATTTTCCCTAAAAGTGCCGCTCTGCTTTAACATTGCATCCACCAGCGTAGTTTTGCCGTGGTCAACGTGCGCAATAATTGCGATATTTCTTATATTCTCTTTATCCAAAAATGTCAACTCCTTAACGAAAAAACAGTATACCACAAATACGGTAAATAGGCAAGAAAAAGGTATATGTGTATCTTTTTAATATATTATTTTAAATAAATTTTTTTAATTTAAATGAGATTACCGAGATTAACCGGGAAAATGCGATGTCATACAGCACAAAAGTAACGTTATAAATAACAAAGAATAACGCAAGCGTATGCCCCAGTTCGTCTGGCATTTTGAATACAAACTTAGCTGCAAAATATAAAATAGTTATATCGGCGTTGAAAAACGCAAGTTTAATGACCCATTCCCACAAAAGGTTACCAAGCCTCTCGATATAATTCTTTATGAAGGTGTATGGCCCGAAAAACGCAACGTAAACCAGGGCAGTATCTTTGCCCGGAATAAGAAGAAGGCTCAGCACTGAAACTGCTATAAATACTAAAAAAGCAGTTTTTTTACCGCTGTGCAGTATCACTAAAACAAGAGCGCAGCCTGCCGCCGCTGCAAATCCGAACTGTCCGCTCGGAATAATCGCGGAAAGGAACAGAACGGCAACCGACAGCGCCGCCACTATGCCCCCATATGCGATCTGTTCAGTAAATCCCTTTTTCATATCAGCAGCATGGAATAAGGTCGCCGCCGCAGGATTCACACAGACAGTCGGCACACCAAAGCTGAGCACAGCAGTTGCATAATTGATCGTTATTGTTGCCGTAATTTCTATATCCGCCGAAATTTCCGGCGCTTTGAGATATATTGTTGTATGCGTTGGCGTATTCGGCGTTTGATGGGTCAAGCGAACATGCAGTGCCGAAATGACCACGAGCCTCAAAAACCCAGCCCTTTTTATAAAGGGCACTGCCCATCAGAAAATGCCATTCGGCGCCGCGCTCGCGAGCCGAAACGGCATTAAGACGGTTTATTGCCTCATCAGCCTGACCTCGCATTATGGTTTCACGAATATCGGGGTAATTCGATGAACCTGTTCCCTGCCATCCGCCGCTGTAAGTGCTTTGTCCCCTATCCCCGCTTGCGCGTTTATTCATGATCTCGTCGTATGCTTCGTTTACTTCCTTCATCTTCTCGTTTGCAAGATCGGCTAAAGGATTTCCTGCGTAATTGTCGGGGTGATACTTCTTTGCAAGTTCGCGATAGGCGTTTCTGATCTCTTCATCAGATGCTGACGGGGAAACGCCAAGCACGCTGTACGGGTCTTTCATTGTTTGTTTTCCTTTCCGAAAAGAATTTGTTTTTGTTTCATGGGAAGCCCCATATATATTATGTTATCGAGTAACCCCTTATATGGTCCCGGTTCGAGCAGCTCATAAGCGCGGGAAGCGAGAACAAGGGAATCGGTAAGCGTTGTGCTGATAGCGTTTTTATCGTTTTCAATCCCGATTAAAGGGTTGAAACGCCCGAGCTTTTTATCATCTTCAAGATCGTCGCAGGCGTCGATGATGTATATCCAGCGCCCGATATGATAGCCAAGCTGAGACAGAACGGACTTATATTTCTCGTCTGACGGCAGTTCTTCAAAAACTGTCATCAGCATTTTCGCAAAATTATCGGCATATCCGTCAAGGGATAAACCGGCGTTTTTTTCATCTTCCCTTAGTTTGCGTGTCAAATCCAAGGCGTATTTATCAAGCTTGGGGTAGATTTTTTTTGCTTTTCTGCGCATTAGCGAAAACGGAATTATAGCAAGCAGTGATTTTATATATTTAAAGCTTTTTTCATCGTTAAGATCGTCCAAAAGCTTGCTGTAAGTGAAGATCACGCTTGTAAAGGCGCTATACTTGACAGACTCTCCGCCGAGAAATTTGCGCTTTTTCATTGGATTTAACATGCATCTTCCGGTATATATGTGACTTCCGCTGCTTTGAACTGCAAGACCGACGAGCGCAAGAAATGCAAAGTCGTAACTTAGATTTAACCGTGAAGTAGGACCGAACTGCCGGCCCAGTTCTT
This sequence comes from Bacillota bacterium, assembly GCA_030705925.1. NCBI lineage: Bacteria > Bacillati > Bacillota > Bacillota bacterium. The sequence goes on along the minus strand of JAUZPM010000008.1, from coordinate 10,678 downwards.
TGCAAAGTCCGCAATAAATCCCCCTGTATGCCTCATACTCGCATACCTTAAGGTCGCTCTTGCAGATCGTAACATAACCAAACAAAAATCGTCACTCCTTTGCCGCTGTGTAATTTGCGTCAAGGACTGCCTTTAGATATTTGCCGGTATATGATTTCGGATTTTTAGAAACTTCTTCAGGAGTACCTTTTGCGATTATCTGACCGCCCCTTTCCCCGCCTTCGGGGCCAAGGTCGATAAGATAGTCGGCAGTTTTGATAATGTCAAGGTTATGCTCAATAACAACGACTGTGTTGCCGCTGTCGACAAATTTCTGAAGCACCTCGATAAGTTTATGGACATCGTCCATATGAAGCCCTGTTGTCGGCTCATCGAGTATATATATTGTTTTTCCGGTCGGGCGGCGTGAAAGCTCAGTCGCAAGCTTAACCCGCTGTGCCTCACCGCCGGACAAGGTTGTTGAAGGCTGTCCGATCTTAACATAACCTAAGCCGACGTCATACAATGTTTGAAGCTTTCTTTTTATTTTAGGAATGTTTTCAAAGAATGATAGCCCTTCTTCAACGGTCATATCCAGCACTTCACTGATGTTTTTGCCCTTATATTTTACCTCAAGTGTTTCTCGGTTATAACGGTGACCTTTGCAGACCTCGCATGGAACGTAAACGTCGGGCAGAAAGTTCATTTCATACTTTATGATGCCGTCGCCCTGACACGCCTCGCATCTTCCGCCTTTAATATTGAAGGAAAACCTTCCGCTTGAATAGCCGCGCATCTTCGCCTCAGGCACCGATGCGAAAATTTCACGGATATCGCCGAAAACGCCGGTATATGTCGCCGGATTGGAACGAGGTGTTCTGCCGATCGGCGACTGGTCGATATTGATGACCTTATCGAGGTTTTTTATGCCCTCTATGCTTTCACAGTTGGTATGGTGGTAACGTGCGCCGTTGAGAATATGGGCGAGATTACTATATAACACCTCGTTGATAAGGGAGCTTTTGCCCGAACCAGAAACGCCTGTAACACAGGTGAAAACCCCAAGCGGGATTTTGACTGTGACGTCTTTAAGGTTATTCTGCACAGCACCCTTGACAGTTATAAATTTTCCGTTCCCTTTCCGGCGCTTTTCAGGCACTTTAATTACTTTCCTGTGTGAAAGATATTGCCCTGTAATTGATTTTTCATTATCCATGATTTCCTCGACCGTGCCGGCGGCGACGATTTCACCGCCGTGGATGCCGGCGCCAGGACCAACGTCGATTATATAGTCGGATTCAAACATTGTTTCCTCATCGTGTTCAACGACGATAAGCGTGTTGCCGAGGTCACGAAGACGCTTAAGAGCGTCGATAAGCTTTTGATTGTCGCGCTGGTGAAGCCCGATACTGGGCTCGTCAAGTATATATATTACACCTGTTAAAGATGATGATATCTGTGTTGCAAGTCTTATGCGCTGGCTTTCGCCGCCGGAAAGCGTTCCCGCAGAACGTGACAATGTTAGATAGTCAAGCCCCACGTTTTTTAAGAATGTAAGGCGATCTACAAGTTCTTTTATTATCTGCTTTGAAATAAGCTGTTCTTTTTCAGTAAGCTTTAAGGATTTAATGAACTCAAGCTCGTCAACGATTGACATATCTGTAAGGTCTATTATGTTTTTTCCGCCGACAGTTACGGCAATGCTCTCTTTTTTAAGACGCTTGCCTTCACAGGTCGGGCAGGGATTTGATGACATGCAATTTTCAATTTCCCGACGCATAAAATCACTGGTTGTTTCTTTAAACCGGCGCTCTAAATTATTGACTATACCCTCAAAATCGGTGTTATAAGTGCCGGTTCCATACTCGTTTACTCGTGTCATTTTTATTTTTTTGCCCTGAGTTCCGTAAAGAACAACATTCTTTGCTTCCTCGGGCAGATCCTTATACGGAACGTCAAGCGAGAAGTTATATTCTTTTGCAAGTGCCTCATAATACATTTCGGCAATGGTGCCGCCGTAAATAAAGTTCCATCCTGAGGCTTTTACGGCACCTTCACGTAAACTCAGGTTTTGGTTTGGAACCACTAGGTTTGGGTCGATCTTTAAAAGTGAGCCGAGCCCCCCACAAGTCGGGCACGCGCCGAATGGATTATTGAACGAGAACATACGCGGCGTCAGCTCATCAATGCTTATGTCATGTTCTTCACAGGCAAAATTCTGTGAAAAAAGCATTTCTTCGCCGCCAATAATATCGATAGTGACTATGCCGCCTGTAAGAGATGTCGATGTTTCGATTGAATCGGCAAGGCGGCGGCGTATCTCAGGCTTTATAACCAGACGGTCGACAACGATCGAGATATTATGTTTTTTGTTTTTCTCAAGTTTAATCGATTCGGTCAGCTCATACATTATGCCGTTGACCTTGACGCGCACAAAGCCGCTTTTTTTCGCGTCCTCGAACACTTTTACATGCTCTCCCTTGCGTGCGCGGACGACCGGAGCAAGTACCTGTATACGTGTGCCCTCTGGCAGAGCGAGCACTTTATCGACTATCTGGTCTACTGTCTGCTTAGTAATTTCCTTACCGCAGACCGGACAGTGCGGAATACCAATGCGCGCGTAAAGCAGACGCATATAATCGAATATCTCCGTCACGGTTCCAACAGTCGAGCGCGGATTTTTTGAGGTTGTTTTCTGATCGATCGAGATGGCTGGGGACAGCCCGTCTATAAACTCAACGTCCGGCTTGTCCATCTGACCAAGAAACTGGCGGGCGTATGCGGAAAGAGACTCGACATAGCGGCGCTGACCTTCCGCATAGATCGTGTCGAACGCAAGCGACGATTTGCCGGAACCGGAAAGACCGGTCACGACCACCATTTTGTCACGCGGGATCTTTACGTCGATATTCTTTAAATTGTGCACCTTGGCACCTTTTATTGTGATGAATTCCTTTGCCATTAAACTTTTCCATCCTTAAGCTCTGCAATTTTATCGCGAAGATAGGCGGCGTGCTCGAATTCAAGCAGTGTCGCCGCATGTTTCATTTCTTTTGTCAGCTTTTCTATAAGTTCTTCACGCTTTTTGCGTGACAATTTGCCGGTTGTTTCTTTTTCTGTTTCTTCCTTTGAAGAGATGTCTATAATATCTCTGACGCCTTTTGATATGGTCACAGGAGTTATGCCGTGTTCTTTATTATACTGCTCTTGTATACCTCTGCGTCGGTTCGTTTCGCTGATGCAGAAGTCCATTGAATCGGTTATTTTGTCGGCGTACATTATAGCAAGACCTTCAGAATTTCGTGCGGCTCGTCCTACTGTCTGAATGAGTGAGGTTGCCGATCTCAAAAAGCCTTCCTTATCCGCGTCGAGGATAGCGACGAGAGAAACCTCCGGGATATCGAGCCCTTCTCTTAAAAGGTTTATGCCGACAAGAACGTCAAACTTGTCCATGCGGAAATCGCGGACGATCTCCATTCGTTCTATCGTTTCTATATCATGGTGCATATAGCGTATCCTGATGCCGATGTTCTCCATATACGCCGTCAGATCCTCTGCCATCTTTTTGGTGAGCGTTGTGACAAGCACCTTGGCTTTTTTCTCGACTCTGATTTTGATTTCGTGCAGCAGGTCGTCGATCTGTCCCTTCGTCGGGCGGACCTCAATAACCGGGTCTAACAGTCCTGTTGGGCGGATTACCTGCTCAACCGTCTGTTTTGAGCGTGAACGCTCAAATTCACCGGGCGTTGCACTGACATATACGACCTGATTGAGCTTTGATATGAACTCGTCGAAGTTGAGCGGTCTGTTGTCATATGCGGACGGAAGCCTGAAGCCAAACTCTACAAGGTTTTCTTTTCTTGAACGGTCGCCGCCGTACATGCCTCTAACTTGCGGAAGCGTTACATGCGATTCGTCTATGAAAAGAAGAAAGTCTTTAGGGAAATAATCAAGCAGCGTATAGGGCGTTGAGCCGGGTGCCCTGCCGCTTATTATACGGGAATAGTTTTCGATGCCGCTGCAAAATCCTATTTCACGCAGCATCTCAAGGTCATATTTCGTGCGCTGCTCGATACGCTGAGCCTCGACAAGCTTGCCACGGCTTTTGAAAAATGTGACCCTGTCTTCCATTTCTAGCTCTATTTCACGCATTGCTTGATCGAGCTTGTTACGCTGAACGACATAGTGTGATGCCGGGAATATCTCAGCGTATTTATGCCTTGCGATAAGTTCGCCTGTCAGAACGTTTATTTCTGTTATACGCTCGATCTCGTCACCAAAAAACTCTATTCTCAGCACCGTATCGGTCGAACCTGCGGGAAAGACCTCAAGCACATCGCCACGTACACGGAACTTATTGCGTATAAAATTGATATCGTTTCGCTCATACTGGATATCGACAAGACGGCAGATTACCTCGTCCCTTCCCTTTTGCATGCCTTCTTTGAGCACAAGGATAAGGTTTTGATATTCGGCAGGATCGCCGAGACTGTAAATGCAGGATACGCTTGACACTACGATTACATCACGTCTGTCAAACAGAGATGAGGTGGCACAGTGTCTCAGCTTATCTATTTCATCGTTGATCGAGGAATCTTTCTCAATGTACAGGTCGGTCTGCGGGATATATGACTCAGGCTGATAATAATCGTAATAGCTTACGAAATATTCGACAGCATTGTTCGGGAAAAACTCACGAAACTCACTGCAAAGCTGGGCGGCAAGCGTTTTGTTATGCGCAAGCACAAGAGTTGGGCGCTGAACCTTTTGTATTATATTAGCCATGGTAAAGGTTTTGCCGCTTCCCGTAACGCCCAAGAGCGTCTGTTCCGGATAGCCGTTTACAACGCCGTTTGCGAGAGCGTCTATAGCCTCTGGCTGGTCGCCCGACGGCTTATATTCCGAAACAAGTTCAAAATCCATTGTATCCTCCAGTTTAAAAATGCAGAAAGTGGCTTTCCGCGAAACTGATAGTGTCGTTATCAGCCACTATGATATGATCTATTAGCTTAACGTTCATAAGGTCTAGCACTTCTTGTATTTTTCGTGTCGTCGCTATATCCTCTGCCGAGGGAAGCGCTATCCCTCCGGGGTGGTTATGAGCAATTGCGACTGCGGAAGCGTTGAACCTGATGACGGTCTCAACTATTTTACGGATATTGATGTCGGTCGAATTGACCGTTCCCTCAAAAATTGTATCACAGAAAAGCACCTTGCGTTTATTATCAAGACACATAAGTACAAACATTTCGCTTCTTTTGCCGATAAGCTTTGGAAGCACGTTCTTTATGATTCTTGCGGGAGAGTCTATCGGTTCAAGACCTTCGACCTCTCTGCCGCGGCTCTCAATGTACTTTTTGCAGACTTCAGGAATCAGCTTGATAAAAGTAGCCGCATTTTCACCGACGCCTTCAACTTCGCATAGCAGCTCATACGGCGCGTCGAGCACATTCGCAAGACTGCCAAATTCTTTTATCAGTCTATGAGCTGTGGTGTTCGTGTCTATGCGGGGAATAGCATAGAAGAGCAGCAGTTCAAGCACGTTATGCTCTTCAAAATCCTTTAGTCCGCTGCTTAAAAATCTGTCTTTAAGCCGCTTTCTATGACCGTCATGCATAAGATCTGTCCTTATTTAAGTTTTCTGCTGCCGTGTTTTACGAGCGGTATGCCCGTTTTGCAGACGGGGCAGTTTTCTGCTTCCCAAGATTCAACGTCAAGGGATATTACAGAAGCAAGTTTGCATCCGAAATCTGTTTTTCCGGCCGAGCGGTCAACGATTACGCCGACACCTGCCGGAACGCCGCCCGCCTCTTTAATAAGATCTATTACTTCTTTAACAGAGCCTCCGGTCGTTACCACGTCTTCAACTACAAGCACACGGGTTCCCGGTTCCACATGAAAGCCGCGGCGCAGCTTCATCACGCCGTCTTCTCTCTCAGTGAAAAAATTCTGGACATGAAGCTGGCGGCTTACCTCGTAAGCCATCTGGACAGCGCCCATTGCGGGCCCGATAACAAGCTCTATATTATCGTCCTTGAATTTCTCGGCAAGTGCGGCGCACAGTTCTTCACTGTAATTTGGATGCTGAAAGATCTTAGCGCACTGGAGATAACGATTGCTGTGTCTGCCGGATGTAAGCAGAAAATGTCCCTCAAGAAGAACGCCGGCATCTTTCATTATTTCTAAAACTCTTTGCTCTGTTAACATTAATTGTACCCTCCAATAAAAAGCATTACTTGATTAATTATATAATAAATTTGTAAACTAATAAATAGCAATATCGAAAAATGCAAAAATTTGTGCTAAAATAAAAAAGCGATATTTTTTATCTTGTAATGATTGCCGGGGAAATACGGCTGAACGGAGCATATATGAAGGAATTCACAATAAACCAGAACGATGCCGGCCAGAGGCTCGACAAATTTATAACCAAAACTGTTAAAAAGCTGCCCCTAACGCTTGTTTACAAATATCTTCGTCTTAAACGGATCAAGGTTAACGGCAAAAGGGCTGACGCCGCAACCCGCCTGAATGAAGGCGACACTGTTCAAATGTACATTAACGACGAGTTTTTCGAAGAAAAGGAAAATGAGAATGCGTTTTTGAAAGTCAAACCTATGCTTGACGTTGTTTACGAGGATGAAAACATATTGCTTGTATACAAGAAAAAAGGGCTTATCGTGCATTCGGACGATAAAGAGGATTTTAACACGCTTATAAACCACATAAAGGCATATCTCTATCATAAAGGGGAATTTGACCCTGAAAAGGAAAACTCATTTACACCCGCTTTATGCAACAGGATCGACAAAAATACGGAGGGGCTCGTGCTGGCGGCTAAAAACGCCGAATCACTAAGGATTTTAAACGAAAAGATAAAAAAGCGTGAAATAAAAAAATCTTATGTATGCATTGCGCACGGCTTGTTTTCAAAAAAAAGCGGGACTTTTAAGAATTTTCTTTTGAAAAACGAACGTGAAAATCGTGTTTATGTTTATGAAAGGCCTGTTCCCGGCGCAAAGGAAAGCATTACAAAATACCAAGTTATCCGCGAAAAAGAGGATTTATCATTAGTTGAGGTTGATCTTGTTACGGGGCGTACCCATCAGATAAGGGCACAGTTTGCAAACGCCGGACATCCTTTGCTGGGGGATGCCAAATACGGCACTGCCGAAATCAACAAGCCGTTTGGTGACAAGAGTCAGGCTCTTTGCGCATACAAGATAGAGTTCAAATTCGAGACGGAAGGAGAAATCTTAAGTTATTTGAATAATAAATGCTTTAAACTTGAAAATCCGGCTATTTTCCAAAGATTTTCTGATATTTACAAAAATTGATTGACTTTTTTCATAAATAATTCTATATTTGTATTTAATATAGTGACCCCGATTTGTTGTCGTAAAAAGGAGAAATTGCAGAGAATGGACGATAACCCGATCATTGAGCTTGTTAACATCACTAAAAGTTTCGATGGTGAGGCTGTTTTAGAAAATATTAACCTTAAAATTCAAAACAGAGAATTTCTGACATTGCTCGGACCCTCAGGCTGCGGAAAAACTACCATGCTTCGCATTATAGGTGGTTTTGTCTATCCTGATGCCGGTGATGTCTTTTTTAACGGGCAAAAAATTACACAGCTGCCGCCTTATAAAAGAAACGTCAATACTGTTTTTCAAAAATACGCACTATTCCCTTTTCTTAATGTTTATGAAAATATAGCTTTCGGACTTCGAATAAAAAAGAAGCCGGAACAGGAGATTAAAGAAAAGGTCGGTCGAATTCTTTCTATTGTTAATCTCAGCGGGTATGAAAAAAGAGACGTAAATTCACTTTCGGGCGGGCAGCAGCAGCGTATTGCCATTGCACGGGCGCTTGTGAACGAACCTAATATCCTGCTTTTGGACGAACCTCTCGGCGCATTGGATCTGAAGCTTCGCAAAGGAATGCAGATAGAACTTAAAAACATCCAGCGACAGCTTGGCATAACGTTTGTATATGTCACCCATGACCAGGAAGAGGCGCTGACGATGAGTGACACTATTGTTGTTATGAACGGTGGTGTTATACAGCAGATAGGAACGCCGCAGGATGTTTACAATGAGCCGGTAAACCCCTTTGTTGCCGATTTTATCGGCGAAAGCAATATACTTCATGGTGTCTATGGCGATACATACAGCGTCAGTTTTGCAGGCAATACATTCAAATGCGTGGATACTGATTTTAAAAAGAACGAAAATGTCGATGTCGTCATACGCCCTGAGGATCTAAAAATCACAACGCCGGACAAGGGGCAAATATCAGGATCAGTCGAGTCTGTCATCTTTAAAGGCGTTCATTATGAAATAATCGTCGATCAGGGCGGATTTAAATGGATGATTCATTCCACCTCTGCGGCGGAAAAAGGAACCAAACTAGGGCTTTTCTTAAACCCTGACGACATCCATATAATGAAAAAGGGAGGGCTTGTATGAAGCGCTCTGCTTTCGCCTACCCATACCTTTTTTATGCGATGATTTTCTTTTTGGCTCCCCTGCTTTTGATCGTATACTACAGTTTTACCACTCATACCGCAATGCATACCGTTTTTACGATAGAACATTTTAAGCGTTTTTTTGACTTTAAAAATCCGCAGTATATGGTTGTGCTGCTCAAATCATTTAAAATATCATTTATAAGCACAGCAGCATGCCTGATTATAGGCTATCCGATGGCATTTATCCTTTCAAGGCTGAAGCCGGGCGTTCGCGGGATTCTTTCGATGCTTTTCATCCTTCCCATGTGGATGAATTTCCTGCTTCGTACATATGCATGGGCAACGCTTCTTGAAAAAAACGGTATTATAAACATGGTTTTAACGGCGATAGGTCTTGCGCCGATCAATATCATGTATACCGATACGGCAGTAATAATCGGACTTATTTATAACTTCCTGCCATTTATGATTCTTCCGATTTACAATATGCTTACTAAGATCGACGGCAGTCTTGTCGAAGCCGCGGAGGATCTCGGAGCTTCGCCGTGGAGGACTTTTTGGAAAGTAACGTTCAGACTTACCCTTCCCGGCGTGATGTCCGGAATAAACATGGTTTTTATGCCTGCCGTAACTACGTTTGTAATTTCTCAGCTTCTAGGCGGGAACAACTCCATTCTCATAGGCGATGTCATTGAGAAACAGTTTAAAGTGGCGGACGACTGGGGATTCGGGTCGGCTATGTCAGTTATAATAATGGCACTCGTTCTGCTGTTCATGGCTTTGTTTTCGGGCTTTGACAAGCAGGGCGAGGAAGACGGTATGGTTTTATGAAAAAACACCGTCTTACTAACATATTTGCGGGAACATATTCTGTTTTTGTGTTTTTATTTTTATATGCCCCGATTGTCGTTTTAATGGCTACGTCGTTTAACGACTCCAAGTTCCGAAACAAATGGGGCGGATTTACGCTTAAGTGGTATTCTGACCTCTTTCACGATTCGGTCATTATGACTTCGCTGAGGAACACGGTGCTTCTTGCCCTGTTTTCAGCGGTTATTGCAACTGTGATCGGAACATTTGCGGCGATTGGGATTTATTATCTGAGAAAAGGCATAGTAAAAACAGCGCTTATGAATTTGACCTATATCCCTATGCTGAGCCCTGATATCGTAACGGGTATTTCGCTTTTGCTTCTTTTCACATTTTTCGGGATCACACTCGGTTTCAAATCCCTGCTGCTTGCGCACATAACGTTCAACATACCCTATGTAATACTTTCGGTTATGCCTAAGCTCAGGCAGATGAACCAGTTTACATATGAGGCGGCACTCGACCTTGGGATGAGGCCTTTTCAGGCTGTAAACAAGGTGATAATCCCGGAGATCTTTCCAGGGATCATTTCAGGGTTTTTACTTGCGCTTACTTTGTCGATAGATGATTTTGTCATAAGTTTTTTCACGACGGGTCCGGGGGTTTCGACTCTTTCGATAACGATATATTCTATGACGCGCAGAGGCATAAAGCCTGAAATAAACGCCCTTTCAACATTGATGTTTGCAACAGTTTTGACTCTGCTTATCATAATAAATTTAAGAAACAGCAAAATGGAAAAGGCTGAAAGTTTAAATAATGGAGGGAACCGATAAATTGAAAAAGAGTATAAAAATTCTTGCGCTCATACTTACTGCGATTATGATAATCGGGGTTTTGCCCGGCTGCGGAAGCAGCAAACAGGTTGTCAAGGTTTACAACTGGGGCGATTACATCGATCCGGATGTACTTAAGCAGTTTACAAAAGAAACAGGCATAAAGGTCGTTTATGACACATTCGAGACAAACGAGGATATGTTTTTAAAGATAAAAAACAGCGGCGGGTATTCATACGATGTCGCTATCCCCTCGGATTATATGATCAAAAAGATGATAGACAACGACATGCTTGCCGAAATCAATTATAACAACGTGCCGAACTTCAAAAATATTGACTCCAAATTCCTCAATATGTCATATGACCCGGAGAACGCGTACTCCATACCTTATCAGTGGGGAACCGTCTGCATTGCTTATAATGACACAATGGTGACCGACCCTGTCGACTCATGGGACATACTTTGGAATCCAAAGTATAAAAAGAAGATTTTTATGATGAACAGCGAACGTGATTCCATCGGGGTTGCACTTTTATCTCTCGGCTATTCGCTTAATACCGAGAATCCGGAAGAGCTT
>JAUZPM010000007.1 GCA_030705925.1 Bacillota bacterium | reverse complement strand
TTAAACTATCTATGTCATTTGTCTTCATGTCGAATGTCCTCCTTTTGATATGTCTTGTTGCAGTTGGCAGACCGCAGCTTTATTATATCAAAAGGAGTTTTTTTACTATACTCATCGCTAAAGCTTTTTCTGAACTCCCGGAATAGCCGGGAGTTTTCGTATTACAATAAAAGGCTTCTATCTTAAATTCATGATAGAAGCTTTTTTTATTAAATCGCTTTAGCTTATCAATAATATCTTCTTCTTCTGCGGCGCATTTCGGAGAGGAGCAGGATGTAAATAAGATCGCGCAGAGGATTTCTGTTTCCACGGCGACCATAGCGGTCATAACGGTCATAGCGGTCATAGCGATTGTCGTAATCAGGATAAACGATTGTTTCCTGAGCTTCGTTTTCCATGCCTTGGTCCATATCAGGGTACATGCGGCGCACGTCGTCATAGATGCGGTCTGTCATATTATCCATCATATCTGGAGAGGGCATTCCAGGGTACATATCCATTTCATCGCATCCTGAAAGAACAAATGGCTGTATCCTGTAATATGTATCCGGATATTGCGCCATATCTAAAGGCATGACGTTTTGCGGCTGATTCATCTGCATGGGCGGCTGATTCATCTGCATGGGCGGCTGATTCATCTGCATGGGTGGCTGATTCATCTGCATAGGCGGCTGATTCTGAGGCGCTCCTTGTATGTTCATTGGGTTTTCCTGTTTGTTCATTGAGAATTCCTCCGTAAGTATTTATTAAGATCGGATTATCGTTATATTTTATGAGCTTACGGAAAATTTGTTAAATGCCTAAAATTTAAAATCAGTCGCATTATGTCGCTAGAAAAATTCTGCTTTAAAAATAAAAAGCCGCCGAACATGCAGCAGCTTTTTAAAATTATAAAGTTTATTTGCGCACCTTGGAAAGTTTAGAAAACCATGCGCTCTTGTTCCGTTCTTCCTTTGCCAAATAAAGCGCCATGTCAGCCTGTTCGATCAGATCGATCTCATTGCGGGTTTTTCTATCGGCAGTCGAACCACCGATAGATACAGTCACGTTGGTTTTTATCCGTTTTTTGCCATCATAGAACTTATAATTTTCAATATTTTGTCGGATATTCTCTGCAATAACAGAGCCCATTTTTTCATCGATACCTGGAAGGATTATTAAAAATTCTTCGCCGCCATATCGACAAACAATTTTTGAAGTTTCAATACTGTTACATATGAGCTGTGCGATTTCCCTTAAAACTCTGTCCCCGATAACATGCCCCCATGTATCGTTGAATTTTTTGAAATGGTCAATATCGAGCATGAGCGCAGAGATACTGATATTAAAATAAAGTGAGGATTTAAACAGGCTTTGCATGAGTGAAAAAGCATATTTTCTTGAATACAGCCCTGTAAGAGGGTCAGCGCTCACATCCTTTTCAAGCTTGCTCAGGCTTGTCTGGATAAAATGGTTAAGTGCTGTAAGCCTTATGATGGTCAGAGCAAGCAGTAAAAAGCCAAAATCTATGATCGTCGCCGCATACCTAGCGGAATTAGCATAGCGGATAAAATAATAAATGCAGATCGCCATATAGACAATATCCAGCCAGTTTACAATAGTCGTAAAATTGCCAAAGCCGGTATTTTCAAATGGCAGGTCGAGCGTGGAATAATTTGACGCTGAATATCGTTTGATAAGCAATATCACGATCGCCAGCACCACAAGTTCAAACGCCTGCATATAATCTGTTAGTTTATATGTATTTATATTAAAAATAACTTCGAACGAATAAATAAAGTCGCCGATCGTCCAAATCAAAACGCCTAGGGTAATCGGTATATATAATTTATTGTCGTCTACGACATATATTTTATTTATATAAAGATAATACGCCAGAAGCAGGAAATCCAAAACAGGGTAGATAAGGTTAATAAGCATGGGATAGTTTAGATCAGACAAATTTATCTGCGTTGAGAAAGACATCCGGTCAAAGTAATAATATATTATATATGCGATAATTCCGGTTATAAGGAAATCAATAACAAGTAAGAGGGTCATCTTATTGACGGGTGAAGACTTAAACGCAGGGTTCTTGAACAGGCTCTTATTCCGGTTTTTAAGAAACAGAAACAGGCAGAGATAAAAGAGGATAAAAAACACTGTATCTGCCGGCACGTTGAACGGTATGCTTATCACATCATAAGTGATCTCGCCTATAATGAAAGAAATGTCGGCAAAAATAAAGTATTTCATATCATAATCTTTTGATCGATTAAAGTGCCACAAAAGAATTATGAGCGTAATAACACAAATATAGAGCGAAAGATCTTTAAATATAGGCATTTTGAGAAAGAAAAGTTCCATAGTTGCCTCTCCAGTCACCATGAATCACATCTTTTATATTTTATATATTTTTATTAAAAATACCTTAAATTTGTATATTTATGCTGTTTAGATAATTATAACATTTATTACTGTAATTTACCAGTAAAAATTTATAAATCTAATCTAAATATAAAAGAAAAAGAAAAATTTTATAGTATTGTACTATTCTGCTAAATTATTTACTGTTTCTGTGTAGGATTTTTGCACAGCTTATGTCAGGTAATAGCGAAAAAAGCGGAGCATTTACGCTCCACTCAGCATATCGAAAAACTATGTTTTCGATATGCTGGCAGACGTATAAAAAGGACAGGCAGACGAAGAACAGGAGCTCGTCGCTGTATGCGGATACAACAGAGCGCCTGTTCGTAAAGTTTGCAAAAGTGCCCCTGTAAGAGGACGCTTGCGCATTTTGCGTTTTCAAACCGTAACCTGAAGAGCGCGTTTAAGGCTACATACTTCCATTTTGTCTTATCAACTATATGTAATCGCTTTTGCGGTGCGTGTACTTTTTTAACAGGCTTAAGCGGAGCATTTATGCTCCGCTTAAAATATGTTACGTCTAATCGATAAGGTTTGATTTTTCAAGCAGATTGTGTGTGATAACTGCGACTTCGGCTCTTGTTATATTGTCTTTTGGAGCGAGGGTATCGGCGGCTCTGCCTGAGACGACGCCTGTTTCGACACAGGCCTCGGCGCCCGCTTTGGCAAAGTCAGCAATACTTGCACTGTCGGCAAAGCCTGAAAGCACGCTGGCATCATCTTTGACGTTAAGTCCTGTTATTTTCATGGCTCTTGAGATCATTGCCATCGCCTGTTCGCGCGTGATCTTATCGCCAGCATGGAACGTGCCGTCACCATAACCGTTTATGATTCCGCTCTCAAACGCAGTGCCGATAAACTTGCTGTCCCAGTCTGAAGAGGAAACATCGCTGAAATCGTTTGAGCCGGTCACGGGCACAAGTCCGAGAGCTCTCACGATTATTGCCGTAAATTCACCGCGGGTGATGTCTCTGTCAGGCTCGAATTTATTATCTCCAACGCCGGTAATTACCATTCTTGAGCCCATGTTGTCGACAATATCCTTTGACCAGTGATTTTCGACATCGGCATAAGCCACATGGTTACAGATAAGGGTATATGTATCATTTGTCATACTCTTTATCTTTGCGTAATATTTGCCGCCTTTCTGTTCAATCTCTGTCGGAACATGGCGAAGACTTCCGTCAGCGTCGACTGCGGCTGCTGTTGTGATCTTGCTTGCGTCTGTCCCGTCCGGGATAGCGATAGTTTTTTCGACATATGAATCAAATGCTGTGATTTGTTTTGTCTTGCCGCCGCCTTCATATGTGACAGAAAACTCGACAGGTGATGCTGCCGTAGTGACGCCTTGCGATGATGACGCATCACTGATTGTTTTCGTCACGTTGTCAGACGGAGCTGAGATAGAAACTTCGAAAGTAATATCACTGATATTTGCGCCTAGATCCTTTGCGGCGGCGTCAATATCGATAAGGCTGGGGGGAAGGGTGCATGATGCCGAGCCTTTGTCGAATGTCACAGCGGCGTTTTTATCGTTAAGCTCTTTAATTGCCTGCCCGCTGAGCTTTCCTTTAGAGGCTGATGAATCACCTGTAAACGGCACCGTAACAGTTACACCGCTGTCAAATCCGGATAATGCCTCGGAAAGCTTTTGGCTGTCTATTGTTACTATTTCTTCTGATTTGCCGTTCTGAATGTCATTTTTCAGCGTTCCGGCAGGAAATGTCTTGCCGTCAACTTTCACCGATGCGTTATAGTTTGAAGCTGAAGAAGATGCTGACGATCCGCCGCCGTAAACCGGACTGGTTGAATTCCAGTTTGCATACAGGTATAAGGCATTTTCAGGCATTATTGAATCGGAGGTGTAATGCGTACCGGAACCGTTTTTGCCGGTATACCATCCATTAAACGGATAACCGTCACGCGTTGCTGTCGGAAGCGTTCCGAGCTTCGAGCCGGAGGCGAACCAGTCACTGTCGGGGGCTGCAGCGTCGCTGTTTGTGTCGAATGACACCTCGTAAAACTTTGTGCTGCTGTGATTATCGATCACAAGTTTGCTGCCATCGGCTTTGTTGAACAAATCCTCGCCGTATGTCTCTCCCCAGTAGTTGTTGTTGAGTGTGACCGTCTTGTCTGCCGGATCTGTTCCCACATCTGCGTATACGTTATATTCAAGGTTGCCGTATATGTTGTTCTTGCTTATCGTATCCGTTGAAATAGACGAGTAAGCGGCATCAGTATAATCAGCGTCATACGCAAGGAACAGTCCTGATGCATTGCCCGATAAATTGTTTCCGCAGACCTTGTTCATGCCGGAGCCAAGGCAGCTTATTCCGAATATGGAATTTGTGACGGTGTTGCCGTAAACCTTATTGCTGTTTGATATAAGGAAAAGGATGCCGCTCGCTAAATATGACGGGTCACCTAAAGCGCTGTCGGAGTCTTTATCCACAGGCGCTGAATCTTCAGTGATCCCGGCTATAACGTTATGATCGATCACATTGCTGTTGCAATTCGGCCCTAACAATATCCCACCCAATGTGTCAGAAACAGTGTTGCCGCGAACTATGTTGTTATTTGTGCTTTCCGGGATAACAGGCAAGCCTGGAATCTCAGGATCGTCTACAACCATGCTGTGTGAAATATCATTATCAGAATATTCGGATTTTCCGAAAACAGATTTACTCGTGTCCCTGCTTTGAATGATGTTTTCGGCCGAGTTTTCAAAATTGCTTAATACAGAGTCGTCAGCGATTTCGCTTTGACCGTTTTCAAGTGAAGATCCCATTTCGTAAGGATCGATCAGCAGGATGCCGTATGCCTGGCAATGCTCTATGTCATTCCCGCTTATGTTGTTGCTGCTGGAAAGCAATACGCCTATTCCCATGTCGCCTGATGAGATCTTGTTGTTTGTAATGTTGCATCCCGTTACGGCGCCTAGCGTTATGCCGGATGAGAAATACGAAGTATCATCAGGAGCTTTAATAGTAAAACCGGTAAAAGTGACATTGGCGTAGGAAATGGTCACTATTGAATCGTTGCTGCCTTCAGAGCATATGATAGAATTGCGGTTATCGCCTTTAAGTGTCAGTTCCTTATTAATCTCGGGAGTCTCGTTATACGTTCCGGCATAAACGTTTATGGTAGCTCCCGGGAAAGCCGCGTCAACAGCGCTTTGAATGGTGGCAAAATCCGTTACGCCCCATCCAGGCGTTGAAGATGTATAACTTGGGTTTACGAAAAGATCACTGTATTTCGGAATATCTATCTTGACGGGTTCACTAATCTCACCGGTTGCGTTTTTTACGACTACATACAGATCCTGTTCGTTTGCCGTAAGGTTTGAAATGTTTAACATGTCAATGTCTGAAGTGCAGGCGGTTCCCGTTCCGCTTGTGTCGATTTCGGGGGCAGGCGCTCCGTGCTCAACGGCTTTATAATAATATGAACCGCTTTCTCCTGAGTAAATATATAAACGTGAGTCGGTTTCACTGCGGTATGTTACTAAAGCTATTATCGTCGGAAGGGATTTTACAGATATGTTTTTGTTGTAACTTATCACCGATATATTAAAATCTTCGGTTCCATCGCAGTAAAGGATATGCGGTTTCCCGTCAGAACCGACTGCCATGCTCATCGCATAACCCTTTTCACTGGTCGCAAAGTCCGGCCCAAGCGTCGACCATGATGTGCCGTTATATGTAATCACTTTGATTTTATTGCCGTTTGCAGTGTCACAGTAAGCGATGTAGATATCTGAACCGTTCATAGCCATAATCATGTAATCACTGCCGGTGTAAGAGGATGTGTCTCCCAGAACGCTCCAGGCTGATCCGTCCCATTTCTGCACAACGGGGGTTGAAGCGGTTGCATTTATGTTGTTATAGCCGACATATAAGTCAGACCCGTTGGCGAAAATCTGCGCAAATCCTGCCTCGCTCGCTGAAAAACCTGCTGTTCCGACAACGCTCCAGCTTCCGTCTGCGAATTTCTTGACCGTGAGCTTGCTGCCACTGGTCTGATCGGGATAGGCGATATACGGCACATCGGAACTGTCAAGTGCCAGTGAAAAATTGAAGCTTATTGAATCTGCCCAGCCTGCCTCGCCTGCGGCATATGTGCCGCCCAGAACATTCCATGCTCCGTTTGTGTATTCAGCCACAGACAGCTTATATTGAAAATCAGAGATCGAGCTGTTATACTCTAAGTTCTGATACATTACATAGGGATTGTTATTAGAGTCGAATTTTAGAAAAACGCCTTCTGCAGCGGTCGATGAAAACTGCCTGCTGCCAACATATGACCAGCTTCCGTCTGAATATTTCATAACGCTGACTTTACCCGAATTTACAGGGCTTTCGTCATAGTCAGAGAATGCGATATACGGAACATCGTTTTTATCGCATGTTATCATAATGGAGGTAGGAGCACCGTCAGTGAATCCGGGCGTGCCTAACGTGTTCCAGGTTTTACCGTCAAACTTATAAACGGTTGTTTTATCGTTTTTTGATGTATCGCTGACAGCTGCATAAGTGTTGCCTTTGCTGTCGGTCGCCATGTGAGCATCGTAATAAAAGGAAGAGAAACCCTTTGCACCGAGATAGTTCCAGCCATCGTTAAAAGAGACCTTGAGGGTATTTGACGGCCCGTCGTTTATGGCGATAAGATAGACATCCTTACTGCCGGTCAGGTTTGGAATATCTATTTCGTTTTGCCCGCTTATTATTTCAGTTCCGTTTCCTATTGTGTCGATATTCGGTCTGGGTGAGCCGCTGTCAACAACGGTGTAATATATAGTGGCATCTGAATTAGAAGTGAAATTGATTTTGCCGGTGTTTCCATCCCTTACAGCGGTCGCGTTAGAAAGCAAAATAGTCGCTACTACGGCATTTGCGCTTGGCGCCATGCCTGGCACTAGGGATATGACCATTGCTATTGTCAGTATAATGCTGATTGCTTTTTTTAACTTCATTTGCAGGTCTCCTTTTTAATGTATATTTAAATGAAAATCCTCACGCATTTAGTCGACAATTTTAATCCTTTTATAACAATATACTCCTAAAACTCCATATGTCAACAGTTCATTTTTGTTTTAAAAATAATGTTACTAATTTCACAAAAAAGGCAGTCGATGCCCCCTGCATATTGGGAATTTTTATTAATCGTAATTGATATTATTTATTAATTGACTTTTATAAATTTGATAATATAATTGATTTAATAATCTTGGAGGGACTATTATGGAAAAAGAGAAATCAGCGGCAAAAAAGCGTCTTATTATATTCACTTCGCTCACGATTGTGATTGCATGGTTTGTTTTTATGCTGATACCTATCTGCGGTCTGACCTACGGAAAGGGGACAGTGCCTATTTTGATCCTTGCGGGGGCAATGTTTGTCCCGGCGCTTTCCAGTATACTTACAAGGCTCATAACTAAGGAAGGCTTTCATAACATGTATCTGCGCCCCCGCTTTAAGGGACATGCAAAATATTATCTGTTTTCATATTTTGCGCCTACGCTTCTAATCATTTTAAGCGCGGCAGTATACTTTTTGATATTTCCCGGGTTATTCGATCCACAGTTTTCAACTATAAAACAGGCGGCAGAGGCAAGTGGGAAAACGGCTGCTAACGCAGAGCTTGTGATTTTCGCTCAGTCACTTGAGATCTTAATCATCGGGCCTATCGTTAATATAATTCCGACATTGGGAGAAGAGCTTGGTTGGAGAGGATACCTGCTTCCGAAACTTCGTATGTTTTTCTCTGACCGGGCGGCACTCGTAATAACGGGAGCAATATGGGGCGTTTGGCATGCGCCGATAATCGCAATGGGGCACAATTACGGAACTAAGTATCTGGGCTATCCTTGGCTTGGCATCTTTGCGATGATCGTGTTCTGCGTTGCGCTTGGAATCGTTGAAGGCTACATAACTATCAAAGTTGGCAGCGCTATCCCTGCCGCCATGATACATTCGGCTGTAAATGCCGGCGCAGGCTTTCCTATATATATGATAAAAGGCGGATATAATACACTGCTGGGTCCTGCTATTACAGGATTAGTTGGTGGACTGCCCCTTATTATGTTGGCTGTAATCCTGTTCATTAAAGCCGGAAATAAAACGAGCAAAATTGACGTGCAGGGGATTGCCCAAGAATTAAGTTTGGACGCAAATCGCTAATTAATAACAACTATTTGAAAGGCTCCTGCGCTGGTTAAAAGCCTAGGAGTCTTTACTTTTGTTATTTAGCATGATATACTTAAAATAGTTTATAATATTTTACTAAAAAGGTGAATTATGAGAAGAAGAGACAGAGAAGTAACCAATATTGAAGAAATCAGAAAAATCATCGACAAATGTAAGGTATGTAATCTTGCAATGGTAGATAAGGGCACCCCGTATGTGATACCGCTCAATTTTGGCTATACCATTGAAGGGGACATGCTGACGCTTTATTTCCACAGCGCTAAAGAAGGACGCAAAATCGATATATTGAAGGAAAATAATTCTGTTTGCTTTTCGATGATGGTCGAAGGAATGCTGGGGCATATCGAAAATCCATGCAATTCGGGATATTATTTCGAAAGCGTGATCGGCTTCGGCAAAGTTGAATTTATAACGGACGTTGATGAAAAATGCAAAATTCTTTCGAATATAGTAAAGCATCAGTCAAATCAGGATTTTTCTTTTACTCAAAAACATACGGACAGCATAGCTATATATAAAGTTACAACGAACGATTTCGTCGGTAAAATAAAGCCAAATCCAAAACAAATGTAAATATTACATATTAAAAGGGATAAAAATATGGACTTTGCAATATTATCAAGGGCATTATGGCTGCTATTTCATAAAAGCTTCGGAAGCCAAATCGAAAACAGCTATGATAAAAACTTTTCAAAAGAAGTCATGAGGCTCGCAAAAAAGAATTATTTTAAAATAATAAGCAATCCTCCCGTAATCGGAAAGCATAATCCCATGTTGATCAACATTCTTTTCGCCGCTTTTGTGGCGTCGGTCTATAAGGCTGGGAATGGAAAAATATCCCCCGCAAAGATGGGTGTGATAATGTCTGACGGTGTGGAGCAGGTATCATTGTTCAAAAAATTCATTGGCATCAACGATTATTTCAGTAAAAGCTGGCAGGATAAGCGGCATAGGCAGACATTACAGACGCAAAAAAGAGAATATCCCGACGATTTTGTCTGTGAATTTATTTACGGCGAAACTTTTGATGAGTACGGAATCAATTATTATGAGTGCGCTCTCTTTAAGCTTTTAAAACGTGAAGGCTGTCCAGAGCTTGCCCCGCAGATGTGTAAATTCGATTATGTCATGGCAAAATATATGAATGCTGATTTTAAACGCACAAAGTCGCTGGCAACCGGGGGAGACTTCTGCGATTTGCGATACAGCAAAAAAACTTTAGAAAAAAGCTAAATAAATAACTGTTTTATTCGATATATAAAAATAGTATAATATATCTGAAAATTTAACAGGCAATGAGGCCTTTGAAAAACTTGCGTTTTTCAAAGGCTTTTCTTTATTTCTGAGGTGATTTTATGGAATGTATCAACATAAAAACAGCAGAGCAGGATACCTGTTCTGTCAAACATATCATCGAAAGCGGAAAACTTACAGTCAAATTTCAGCAGATCATTTCGGTAAGTAGAAAAATGGTCATCGGGGTAGAAGGGCTGATAAGGGGCACCTTTCCAGATTCCGGCGAATCGATAAATGCCGACACGCTTTTCCGTTTAGCAAAGGAAGAAAAAGTATCACTTGAACTGGACAGGGCTTGCAGGGAAAAGATCCTTGGCGAGTTTAACAGAGTCTATGATTATGACCGGGAAAAACTGCTTTTTATAAATCTCGATTCAACTATACTCGAACATTCAGTAGGATCAGGGTATCTTCTTAATCAAGTCAAAAAAAACAAAATCGACCCGTCTAATATTGTAATTGAAATAAGTGAAAAAAATGTTCAAAACGACGTTACGCTAAAAAGATTTGTCGATGCCTACAAGCAATACGGCTTTATGGTCGCGCTTGATGACGTTGGAACCGGCTTTTCTAATATGGACAGGATCTTGCTCGTAAAGCCCGATATAATAAAAATCGATTATTCACTCATAAGAAACATACATACCGACTTTTATAAACAGGGCATATTCAAGTCATTGGTCATTCTCGCAAATAAGATAGGTGCGCTTGTCATTGCAGAAGGAGTAGAGAGCGAGGACGAAGCAATACAGGTCTTGCGGCTCGGGGGACATATGATACAGGGCTTCTATCTGTCAATACCGGCAGAAATCGAAGAAGAAAGCTCTTTTTATTCAAATGATAAAATAGATTTACTGAGCAACAAATTTAAAAAATATATTAATTTGCAATATGCGCAAAAAAGGAACAAGTATAAAGAACTCAATAAAATCGTTAAAGAATCGATAGGAACGCTGACCGAAAAAAACTGCGAAGAATTTGACAGCTCACTTAAAGAAATCGTATCGGACTGCGAAAAAATGGAATGCGCTTATATACTTGATGGTAGTGGTATCCAAATAAGCCAGACCATCTGTTCAAATGATGAAAAATCCAAGCGCGATAATCGGTTTTTTTATTCAGCCAAAAAAGGAACCGATCATTCCATTGAGAAGTATTATTATCCGCTCACCAGTACAAAACGGAAAAGATATACGACTGAGCCATACATCTCCCTGGCTACCGGCAATCTGTGTGTTACGATTTCAGCAGTTTTTGAAAGCAATGATAATAAGCCCTGCATCTTTTGTGCGGATTTTATAACAGACGAAGATGCTTATAATATCGAAGTAAGAAGTCCCAACGTGCATGCGCCCGTCAGAGTAAAATCCGATATTGCGGGGATTATCTTCAAAATCAATGATGAAATGTTCACCGACTGCTTAACAGGCGCTTACAACAGACGCTATATGAAAGACAAACTTGCCGAAGATTTAAAAACCGGTCAGCCGCTCTCCATCATACTGGGCGACATAGATCTTTTTAAAGAGGTAAATGATAGGTTTGGGCATCTGGCGGGAGATGATGTTCTTAAGGAGTTCGTAAGTATAACAAAACAGTGCATCAGAAAAGACAATGACTGGATCGCTCGTTATGGCGGTGACGAATTTTTGATAGCACTTGTCAATGCGAATGAAACAGTTGCAGAAAGGGTCATGGAAAAGATAAGATGCAGGTGCGAGAAGACGCCCGTCATTTATGAAGATGCGGAAATTCATTTTACTGTGAGCTTGGGAACCTATACATCGCATTCTCCCAGCACAACGCTTGAAAAGATAATAGGACTTGCGGATAAAAATCTGTATGCTGCCAAAAATTCCGGAAGGAACAAATCAATAAACGCAGGTGGCCGATCGGAGTCATTTCTGATTACCTGATATTTACTTATACACATAATTCGACATAATAACATATAAGTAGACTGAGGGGATCGCTCCCTATCAACTTTCAAGGGTGAAGTGGTCGTTATGACAGATAATTATTATAATGAAGATATACAAAACTGCAGAAATTTCATCCATGTCCCGCTATGCTATCAGGAAACCGAATATACCTGCGGAGTTGCGTGCACCCAGTCTATTCTAGCTCGCTACGGCATTTATTACCGTCAGAGCGCGCTTGCAGGCATTTTGCGCTCACAGCCGATTTTGGGCACAGACTATCAAACCATACTTTACTTTATGCAGCTGCTCGGGCTTAAGGCAGCTATGGCTGAAAATATGGAGATCGACGATCTTAAAAAATATATCAGCAGAGGCATAACCCCCATGCTTACAATACAGGCTTGGCCGGAAGATGAAATCGAATATCATTATGACTGGAAAGACGCACATTATATCTTAGCGTGCGGGTATTATGACAATGGCATATTTGCCATGGACCCGTATACGCTTGGAAATTACACTTATCTTAGCTTTTCAGAGCTGCTCAGACGCTGGCATGCGGTCGATAAAGACGGCGTGCGTCATATTAAAAGCGGTTTGATCATAGAATATGAAAATTGCCCCATAAAGTATAATCCAAAAGCGATTAAGCACCTTGGTTAATATAAAGCAAAAAGAGACTGTAAAACAGCCCCTTTTATAATTTAGATCAATAATTTTTAAAACAAATATTCATATCGACAAGACCTGATATACCGTCGACCTTGCCGCTTGACGCATACTGCCACATTTGATAGTTGTAATAAAAGGACGGTTTTTGCGAATACTGGGCAAACCAGAAATCATATTTTAGTACGCGGCTTAAGTCGTATTTGACATATCCTTCATATGAATTGAAGTAAATCATAGGCTTATAACCCGCATTGGCGATAGTGTCGCAGTATGAAGCGGCAGATTTGCACAGGGTGTCTGTATCAAGCCCGTATGTCCGGGCAGTGTTTTTTCCGATAACTTCCCAGTCAAAAGTGACCGGATATGTAACGTTATATCCCTTGATATGGGAAAGGACGAAATTTGCTTCATCTTTGGCTTCGTCCGGCGTGATCGCCTGTGAGAAGAAATAGACGCCCACCTCGACGCCGGCATCCAGCGCCCCTTTAATGTTGGAATCAAAATTTTTGTCCAGATAAATGCCTCCGGAGGTATAGCCGCGGTATCCCAAACGAATTATTGCATAGTCAACGCCTGACGCCTTGACCTTTTGCCAGTCGATCGTTCCCTGATATTCGGAAACGTCTATGCCGATTTTCGTTTCAACTCCTGACTTATCATAGTGCATGATACTGTTGTCAAGCCGAAAGCTGTCCGGGTCATAGCTTGCAACGGGCACGTCCGGCAGAACGTCAACGGTATAAGAGCCGTACTGTATCGTCTGCTGCTGCTTAGGCGCTTTTTCGGTATTGTTTATCCGCCATACTATTGCGCTGATCTCCGCACGGGTAAGACTGCTGTCAGGCTTGAATAAGCGAACTCCGTTATCGCTGCTGCCTTCGATTATACCCGCATTATAAAGGGCAAGGACATACCCGTCCGAGGTATCGGAAAACGGTGATTGGATTTGGGAAACGGGCAGGTTAAGGGCTTTTGCCGCGATCTGCGCGATCAGCAGCCGGCTTATTGGTGAATCCAGATCAGAAACAGCTTTTTCATCAGCCAATCCGTCAGAAACGGCAAGTTTGAGATAACCGCTTGCCCAGTGGCTGCCGGTGGCAGCCTGCGCACCATATCCGGCGGCTCTGAGGATGAGCTTCAGGGCTTCTCCGCAGGTCACCGTATTATTTGCCTTAAAGGTGCCGTCAGGATAACCGCCGATTACCCCGCTGCAGCTTAAGTCGCTTACATAGCTGTAAAACCAGTCGCCACTTGAAACGTCGGAATAAGGATTGCTCACCGCTGTTTCAGCCGCCCAGTTTGCAGACACCTTCAGGTTATCCGAGGCTATATCATCGGCGCTTATCTGCTTTCCGGTGTCTGTGCGCCATCCCTTGAATATGTATCCTGAACGCTGTGGCGCTTGAAGCGTTCCGTAAGGCTTTCCTTTTTCATAAAAGACGATGTCATGGTCGACATTGCCGCCGCCGGCATCATAAATTATGTAGGTGAAGTCATGAGAGTCGCTGTTTCCATAGTCGCCGTAGAGATAGAGCTTTGCCTCAGCCAAACGACGCACGACCAAATTATCGTTCACGGTAGTCCCAGTGTGACACCATGCACCGATCGCATTAACGACTTCGATGTCCTTATAATTCTTGATGCCGCCAATCAGATAGCCGCTGATACGGTTGGAAGGGTCCATCCAGCTGCTGCCGAGATTATATGTAAAACTGACTAATGCATCATATTGATTCTGCGTAAGCTCGATATTATATTTTGTCAGAAAGCTGTTTATAGAAGTTTCATTTGCGGAAAGCGCATCTTTAAGCAGCTTTTCGGCGTCCTCTTTTGAAATGCCGTTTGGGTAATCATTTTCGCCGCAGGCCGTGCCATAGCCTATATACCATTTCGATCCGCCGGACTGTGCGTACTGTGAATATCCCTCGAACCCTTCGATAAGATTGATACCTGCGTCGCTGACGGTCATGCTGCTTCCCGTTTCGGCTGCGCCTGCGGGGATGACCGCCGAAATCACGAAACAAAATGCGAAAAACATGCTGAGAATCCTTTTTTTCAACTGGTTTCAAACCTCCTGATTATTAAAACTGCCTTTTTTTTATTGTCTATGATATAATGCCGCTCAGAGCTCAGAGCATTATTGCCAGTCCACATTGTTTTGACGTAAAAAAACAGAAAAAGTTCTTTATAAATATATATTTTACCAAAAGTAAGCTTCACACACAAGGAACAAAGTATAAAAAAACTATGATTTTGCCTCAGATATTTCGCTATTTGATTTTTTGATTACTAAAATGGAGACTGCGGCGATAATAAGTATACAGCCTGCCGCTTTTTGAACCGAGATGTGTTCGCCTAGGAACAATCGCCCTGAAATAAGGCTTGTCACCGGCTCGAACAGGCAAAAAATTGCGGCAGTTGAGGCGCCGAGATGTTTTATCCCTGATTGAAGCAGGGCAACCGCCAAAAATGAGGTGCAGATGGAAATCACAAATAAATATAAGAATGCTTTAGGAGGCAGTATGAATACAATTTTCCGCGTTGGGACGTTGTAAATTATCATTGCAATCATAACGAAGACCGCTATGTAAAATGAAACTTTATAGGGGTCAATATCGTTAAGTCCGCGCTTTTCTGACCCGACCATGTAAAAAGAATATGTAAGTCCGGACGATACCGCCAGCAAAATGCCCGAAAAACCAGAAATCTGACTTGGATCGATAAAACATATAATGCCGGCGCCAGCTATCACTAAAGCAATGATCTTGCGCAGACTTAAGCGGTCTTTATAAAAAAAGCGGCAGATAAGCGCAACAAATACCGGATATAGAAAGTGCAGTGTCGTCGCTGTGCCGATGCCGACATATTGATAGGATTTATAAAGCAAAAGAGTTGTTAAGCCACAGCCGATGATCCCGATAACAGCGATATTTCCGACTGCTTTAAGCGGTATTTTAAGAGTCATTCTTTTCATCAGAATCACAATAAGTAAAATCGGAATGGCAAGCAGATTACGATAAAACGTTACTGTTTCGGGCGTGCTGCCCATATTGTAGGTGAATGAGGCAAACACAGGGGTTATGCCAAACAGCACCGCGGAAACTATCGTATAGACCATACCTTTTAATTTCATAACTAAGATCCCTTCACTGCAGCTTTTTACACGCTATACTATCATATATTAACACCACATAAAAAGTCAACTTTGTTGACAGACTGTGACTGTTATGGTAGAGTGTTTTTTCGAAAGGGGATGTTAATGTTGCTTGAAAGGCTTACTGAGCAGGCAAAGAAGGACAAACTTAATATATATAATATTGCGGAAATGACTAAAGAGGTGACAAGGGCTATACATTTACAGCCTGCCAACTCCTGCAACAACAGCTATTCCGTGGCTAAGGTGTTTACAGTGACCGCAATAGGAATGCTTCAGGATGACGGCATTTTAAACGTTAAAGACCATTTGTTCCCTATATTCAAAGATGCATTTCCGCCCGTTTACGATAAAAAATGGGAAAAGGTAACAATTGAAGATGCGATAAAGCATCGGGTGGGTTTTGATAAAGGGTTTCTTGATATTGATGCAGAAAATATTTATGAATACGGCGCCGATGATTTTTTGCAAATTGTCCTTTCGCACAGCCTCAGTTTTGAGCCGGGAACCCAACGGGTATACAGCGATGCGGCATATTATCTGCTTTCCCGCATAGTAACCGCAAAAACCGGAAGAAAGCTTGACGACTTTTTGCTGGAGAGACTATTTAACCCGCTTGAATTTCAGGAAATAGCCTGGAGCAAATGCCCAAAAGGTTATCCGATGGGTGCGACCGGATTATATATACGGACAGAGGATATGGTAAAACTGGGCTTTGTATATCTCAGCGGCGGGATGTACCGCGGGAAACGGATCGTATCTGAAGCGTGGGTCGATCAGGTGCTCAGATGCGGGTATGAATTAAGACATTTCGGAAACGGCAACTCGTATGGCAAACGGGGAATGAACGGGCAGATGCTGTATATTTCATTCGATTCAAAAACAGCGGTCGCATGGCACGGGTATAACAGGGATGGGGTGGATTCAATGCTTGAACTGTTAAAAAAAGATTGACGTTTGCAGTCAATCTTTTTTTATATAAAACTTATTTTTTTGAAATGATGATAGTCGTGTTTCCCTCACGCCAGACAAACTCTGCTGATGCAAACCCAGCCTGCAAAAGCATACTCACCTGATTTTCTATAGTACAGGGCGTATCAAAATGATAGAACTCACCGTCAGGAATGTTTTGCTCTTTGCGTACCCTGCTGTTTTCGGCATATAAGAAATCCTCTTCCGCCTTATCTGTAACCATATAATCGCATTCTATGTATGTTCCGCCGCTTTTAAGTGACTTGCAGACCTCAGAGTAAACAGAAATTTTTTCAGAATGCGAAAGATGGTGCATCGTCTGAAACGAGATTGCCGCATCATATAGATCAAAACCAAAATCATAGCCGAGATAACTGCCGTTGATGATAGTTATATCTCTTCCGGAATATTTTTCTTTCAATTTTCGAGTCATCGTCTCGGACAGATCGATACCTGTTACGGAAATCGAAGGGTACAGCTCAAATATCTTGCCAAGTTCAAGCCCTGTTCCACAGCCAAGATCTAAAAGTTTTGAAGTAGCACTTGGGAGAAGCTTAGCCATTTCCAAATATCCGTTTTTACAGCCTTCCACATTTTTAAGCATGTGTTCATCATATGTATCGGCACGATCTGCGAAAAAATCACTCATTTTTTCTAAAACCATGTTTCCTCCATAAGGTCAAAAATCCATTAACCGTGATTATACGGGATATGCGTCGAGTCCAAAAACAGCGGACTGTCACTGTTAATTATTTTGAGAATATTATCCCCGACGGCTTTCGGCAGCAGCCGGATTCCATTTAGTCGGTCTATGTCGACCCACTCGCTTCCTATCTGCAGTTCATCCTTTTCCGTGGGTTCTGTTCTTTCTTCATCAGTTAGACTGCATACAAAAATATGATACATCTTGTGCGCATAATCAGGACGTTTTTCCCGAAATTCTTCAGAATCACAAATTTCTTCGCATAAAGCGGCAAATCTGGCAGGCGAGACGGTGTATCCGGTTTCCTCAAGACATTCCCTGATGACAGCGTCATAAAGCGTTTCATATGTATTTTGACCACCGCCGGGCAGCGAAAAATATTCGCCGTTATATTTATCAAAGCATTTGTTTATAAGAACTTTTCCGTCATTAACGATGATCGCTTTTGCAGTGCTTCTGATACTCATCATTTTCTCCTCAAAAATTTATTTGAACTATAATTATATCATAATATCTGGCGGAAAAATATTTTCATCTTGCAAATCATTTAATAACCGCAGAAATTAAATATGTCAATTTTTTATATGTGTTATTATGGTTTGACAACCTGGATAAAATCACTTTATTTCCGTAATGAGAAGCGCAGATTTCGGCATGAGATATTGCAATACCGCAAGAAACTCCCTGCATCCTTTTCAAAATAGCGCCTGGCATCAAACCTTTTAAATTGTCACTATTTACAGGGGTGAGAAAGGATGGCTGTTCACAGTAAAAGTGTATAGCGCCGGTATCTGGCTCAATACGCCAAGGTTGTCTGTTGATGCCGGAAGGAGCGATTCTTATCGCCTGTACTGCTTGTTTTAAAAAATCACTCTCAGGGTTTTTCAGGCATATCTCATTAATCGGCTTTCGATTTATTTCTTCTAAGTTTTCACGAAATAACTGATCTTTCGCATAGCCGAAAGCAATAGAAATTACATATGGCAGTTCAAACGCTGACTTTTTCGGTTTAAGAGTGCCTATCCAGCACGTTCCGATTTCTTTGGCAGTTAAAAAGGCAATCAGTTTTTCGCCCATATATCCTGCGTTTTCCCCAAACCATGGCTTACTCTGAGAAGTGATAACTACATAGTAAGGAGATAGGATTGCAGGAGAGTTTTCAAAATATTTCGGCATATTTTTACTCTCTACTAGAGTGAATTTTACATTTATATCGCTGTATATTGGCTGTAGAGAACTAATGAATCCATTAATTTCATCCAATATATTTGAATCAATCTCTTTATCCTCATATTTTCGCACGGATTTTCTTTTTAGGATCGCTTCATACAAATCCATAATAATCACCCACAATATTAATTTTGCTATCATTATACCATACAAAAAACGATGAGCAAGTTCAACTTATAAACATTTATTTTTATTCGAAATTCAGCTCACGCGCAGCCTTTACAGGCTTTCGCTTTAAAATGAGCTCGTAATACAGCAGGGAAGCGGCGGCGGCTAAGACATGGCTGATCAAAACAGCCGTCCAAATGCCGTTTAGTCCAAGCGACGTCAGAGAGAGCAGTTTCGCAAGCGGCATACGAACGGCGCCATATTCAGCGCCATGGGTGGTAATGAATCAAAGTCAATGAATATTATTCATTCATTAAATAAAAAAGAAAATCCATGGCAGATTAGACCTCTGACACATGGATTTCTTCATTTATATATTCTTTTCTTAGAGCTCGCTTTTCTTTTCTGTCGGCGAGCAGCCATATAATTACTGCGGCAATGAGCGCGATGCAATAGTATACGATCATTCCACTTTTGTTTGGAAACGTGTCAAATAAAGCGTTCCAGTTATAAATGGCGCCTATTGAATTCATAAAAGTGTGATACGTCACGCAAGCGATCACGCTTTTTGTTGCCTTGTAGATCGACGCCCCTACAAAAGCCCAAACGGTTATAGTTATTGCAAATCCAGCAAGACTGTCACCGTAGTGATTTGAAGAGGGCTCTATCCATAGCGGAAGATGCCATGAAAACCAAATTGCGCTGACCATAAATGTCGCTATTGGAAAAGGAAACTTTTTTTCAAGCGCAGGCTGAAGAAAACCACGCCAACCGATTTCTTCAACGCCTCCGCCGATTATCATCACAGGAAAGGCAATAATCATAACATACCAGGGAGAACTAGTTCTTGTGCCGTAAATGATTGCGGCGCATAAAACCGCGGCGCAAAAAGCCGCAGTTATAAGAAACGTTTTTATTATATCAGCAGTATGTAAAATCAACTTGAAAAAGTCTTTCACAGACCTGATTTTTTTGTGCCGCTTCAAGACTATATAAATTGCGATCATAGGATTGGGTGTGGTGAATAATATGCCTGTTATCGCGTAAAACACGTAGCCTGCCGTTAGCGTGCCGTTTTTAGCAAATGCTATGGAATAAGGCTCAAGGAGAAGGATTATTATCTCACTGACCGCCGAGATTAGAAGTACCCAGCCGAGATATTCCCACACGGGAGCCTTTTCATTATCTTTCCACATTTACGTCTTCTCAACTTTCAGATATTATAAATTACTAAAGTCAAGTATATCATAAAAAATAAATGAAAAAAAGGGTGCGGTAAAGCTACCCCTTCCCATTATGGATAACACACTCCATAGGTGTATAACGAAGGCCATTTGTGACTTGCTCAGTATCAATATCTGTGAATCCAAGCTGATGGTAGACAGGTATGGCAAACGGTGACGAGTGAACCGTTATTTTCCCGCTGAAATTATCTTTACATATGCGTGAAAAAAGAGCTTTTCCAATGCCCTGCCGCTGATATTGCTCATTTACAAAAAATAAGGAGATATGATTTCCACTGCTGCGAGTTGCAATAGTTCCGACAATATCATCCCCATCGAAAGCTCCATAAAATTTTAATTGGCTCAAGAATTGTGAGTCGTGAATGCATTTGAAGAATTCCGTTATGCCCTGCTCGCCGTAATCGGGGGCTTCAAATGTTTTAAATACTGTCCATGCGAGTTCTGCCGCATTTTCTATTTCATTGCCGCTGAGTTCTCGAATAAGCATTAAAGCACCTCATTTGATCTAAAGTCGTCTTAAAATTTCATATGTTTTAAGTCCGTTCTTTTTAGCTGTTGCATTCCAAAATGTGTGAGTGGCTGTAAACCTCCACACAAAACGCGGAAAATTCGGACTTATAAACAACGATTCGCCACAGCTTCTAGACTGAATATTATCAGCCAGACTGTTCATTGCGGCGCCAAGATTTTTGAGCGGGCCGTGACCGAGGGGAACCTGCTGTAAAGAGCCTATCATTTCGCCGGCACCGTGGCAAACCCCCTGCCCGAAACGAAGATCAGAACGCAGACACCAGTTTTGAAGTATTTCAAGGGCGACGCAGTTCTGCTTTCCTTCAAAAAAGCCGTTATTTATCAACGCATAGACAAAAATGTCCTTCTTCCGTTCAGCTTTCATGCGTTTCTCCAGCTCAACGAGCATCCTGAACAAATGAGAGGGGATAGCGTCAATATATAACGGAAAGGCGAAAACGAGCGCATCCATACGGCAAAGCTCGCAGTATTGCACTTCGGAAAGCGGTTTTCTGTTTAATTGATAGTGGAATATCTCGTTTCCGGTTAGGATAAGCGGCTCAAGTTTTTGAAGCATAAACTCCGAATTGCTTTTGCTGGGCTTAGGGCTTCCGTTAATCAATGCAATTTTCAATTTAATGCCTCCCCGACTGCTTGCAGATCTTTATGAAAATATACCATGTTTCCAATAGAATAGAAATTTTTACTGTTTGCCACCACAAGTTTTCTTGCGGTTGCCATTTCCGCTTCTGTTATATCGTCGCCGTAGAAGTGCACCGATAGTGAAAACTGATGCGCATAACGGTTGCGATGATGTGTTTCTCCTTTTTTGGTGACAAAATAGGGAAGCAGGTATGACATGCTTCTGTCCCAAATGTTTCGGATAAAAGGGCTATAACTGCCGTAAATGCACTTGCTTATGATGGTAAGCTCGTCGCATTTTGACAGCAGTGCTCCCATGTTCTGATAGCCGTCCTTCATAACGCATATTCCAGGCGTCTTTATCCAGCATCCGTAGCATCCGATGCAATTGTGTATTTTACCGTTGTCGGAAATAATCATAATCTCTTTACTCGGATTGTGTCCGAGAGACAGGAATTCTTCTTCACTTAAGTCATGCACTATCATTTTCATTGGTTTTCCTCCTTAAAGGCGATT
This sequence comes from Bacillota bacterium, assembly GCA_030705925.1. NCBI lineage: Bacteria > Bacillati > Bacillota > Bacillota bacterium. The sequence continues at coordinate 31,059 of JAUZPM010000007.1, read as the reverse complement.
CGTGTAAATACTTCATGCCAGTCGCCGGAATATTTGATTCCGGGGACGGAAAGCAGCGAGGCGATTCCGTGAACTATAGACCAAAGTGCCGCAAGCCTTTCCGGATATTCCTTTTCCGGCAGTTTTTTACTGCTGAAAAGCCTATAGGCAGTAGTGCGGAACAGGGAAAAGGGCGGGTAGTCATTTGGGCTTTCACGATCTAAATCGATAGTCAAACCGGAATGGTGAAAGAGAAACTGAAAATATTGCGGATTTTCGATGAAAAAGTCGATATAAGCGTTGCCAAGAAGCACGATTGCGGCAGGGTTGTTTTCACAGCCGTCAATAGCCGTATGCAATTTTTCCATAAAATGCTCTGTCACATGTTCGCCCATTGCGCCGATCAAGTCATCTATGCTAGTAAAATGGCTGTAAGGGGCAGCGTTGCTGACGCCGCATTTGGCGGCGACTTTGCGCAGTGAAAAGCCTTTCAGACCTTCCTCGTTGATCAGCTCGATACCGGATTCTATCAGTTGGTTTCTTAAATTGCCATGATGATAAGGCTTGTCTGCCATTAAATAGATACCTCCACTAACGATCTTGACATTGTAAAGATTATCGCACACGATCTTTACGGTGTCAAGATTAAATTTGCAGTAACTGTTGACATCTTGAGTTTACGTGGTATACTGACAGTATATTAGATATACCATCGATATACAGGAGGCTATATGGATACTTTATCAAGAAAAGAACGTGAAAGGCTGACAAGAGAGAATGAAATAATAAAAGCCGCGCAAAAAGTGTTTTGCGATCATGGATATAATGACGCATCTATGGATGAGATAGCCCGAAACGCTCAGTTTACCAAACGAACGCTGTATCAATATTTTGCGAATAAGGAAGAATTGTATTTCAGCGTTGTTATTAAAGGATATGAACAGCTCTACACAAAAATTAGTGAAGCGTTGAAAAAAGACGATAACGGTTTTATGAAAATATATCACTCATGCATAGCTTATTACGATTTTTATACTTCTCATCCGGAAGTAATCCGGTTGATGAATTATGCGGGCTATGCCAAAAAGGATGCCAGCGGCGACAGTCCGAGACGCGAGAAGCTAAGTAATCTCGACAATGAAGTATTTAAGGCGATCGCCAAAGTTATCGAAGAAGGCAAGGGCGACGGCAGTATTAAGCCTGATCTGGACGCAAATATGGCAGCATACAGTCTTGTTTACACGGTTACAGGCTTTTTTAACCAGCTCTCGATTTCAGGAAAAACTTTTACAGGTCATTTTAATATCGAATTTGATAAATTTGTCCCTTATTCCTTAAATTTATTACTCAACTCAATAAGAAACGAGCGGGAGGCACAGCTATGAAAGAAATCAAGGTCGCTGCGGTTATAAGCAGTGCGCATTTTAGTGGAAACGGAGCAGAACTTGCGAGAGAGGTTCTTAAAGGGGCTAAGTCGAGGGGAGCGGATACGGAAGAAATATTTCTTCAGAGGAGAGAACTAAAATATTGTACAGGATGCCTTAAGTGTATTTCAGGCGGACATTGTCCAATACAGGACGATTTTGAGGAAATCAGAAAATTGCTTTATGCCGCAGACGGCATTGTTTTATGCTCGCCCACGTTCGGGGGCACGATCAATGCCGCCATGAAAAACCTGTTTGACCGACTTGGAATGTTTGAACGGTGCACATCGATGCTCGGAGGCAAGTATGTGATTGGTCTTTCCACTGCAAGTAATGAAAGCGCAGCAAAGAAAACCGCAAAAGAATTAGCAAAAGGCATCAGCCTCGGCACATTTAAGCGAAGCATGACATCAGGAATAATCGGAGCAAGCATTCTGCCTGACGGAATTGCAAAAAACAGCGTTTGTCTGGCGGATGCATTTAAAATGGGTGAAAAACTTGTTGATGACATCATTACGGGTAAAAAATATCACACTCAAAATATAGCGGGCAGGGTGATCATGCATAAAATAGTGCGGCCTATTATGTATTCCTATATTGTTGACAACAGAGAAAATACCACGAAGGCGGTTTATGAGAACCTTTGCGATAGAGGACTGGCATAATGCGTGTTCTGAAAAAAATATCAAACTGTTTTAAAAAAATCTCTTCGGGAAAATATGTTATAGTTTTTGTACTGCTGTTTTTTGCTGTCGGCAGTTTAATGGAAAGCAGTTTTATGGGTTCGGCGAAATTAAGAGAACTCAGCGGCGGAACAGGCATGATAGATATGCGGTTTTGTTATAGTCCGAAAACGGCATATACAATGTTAACCAACATGGGGGCTCCGGGAAGGGCTTTTTATGCTAAACTTTTATGCCTAGATTTTGTCTTTTCAGTGTTCTTCATGTTTGCAAACTCTACACTTATCACTTTGCTTTTAAGACACATCAAAGCAGACAGCCGATTTCTTTTACTTAATATATTGCCTGTGCTTAGAAGTATATTTGATATTTTCGAAAACTGTTTTCTATTTATAATGATTTTTCTATACCCCAGAAAGTTGACGGCAATTTCGATTATTTCAACAATATTTACCTCGGTGAAATGGTCGATCTATGGTATTGCACTCGCTGTGACACTCGCACTTACTGCTATCCTGATTTATAAAAAATCCGTAAAAAAGATTGATGCTCAATACCCAGTATAAAAACCATGCTTGTTTTGATTGTACCATGAAAAAATTTCAAATTGGGATTTTGCTTTCAAAAGCAGTAAAATCTCCTTAGTAAAAGCAAGAAAGAATTTAAACTTCTTTCTTGCTTTTTTGTGGCTTTTTCCTAACTCGTAATAGCTTGATTTTATTCAAACGACATTCTTCCGTTTATCGATAATTTCAATATAAGCTCTGCCATCTCCCGTTCAGGCTTTTTCATACCGTCTTTGAGCCACTTCTGAATAATTCCGATAGTGCCGCTTGCAAAAAACAGAAACATATATTCCGAAACCTCTTGATCTGCTGTCATCGATGAAAAATGCTGCTTTCCGATGATTTTTATAACTTCCTGCTGAAACTGAATATCCCCATTCGAATTAAGCAGCAAACCAAACAGCTCTGAATTTTCTTTTACATATTCCATAATCTTTTTGAGCATTTCGACAGGCTCTTCCGAGATAACATTAAAGTCATGCCCAGTCAGATACTGATTGATGCCGTCGATAAGCTCTTGCTCGATCCGATGAAGCAGATCGTATTGGTCTGAATAATGGGCATAAAAAGTTGCGCGGTTGACGTCAGCGTCATCGCAGATTTCTTTTATCGTGATTTTCGCAATTGGCCTTTGCTTCAATAGTTTAATAAAACTCTCCTTGATGACCATTAAAGAGTATTTGACCCGTCTGTCTATTTTTTGATCTTTCATATAAGTCACCCAACTAAAAATATTTTTGCTGATTATTATACATTTTCTGTAAATCCGTTGTCTAAATATCATTTGCTAACTATCTGTTCGTTGTGATTATGCCATAAAGTTATTATAATATATCTTAGTTGAATAAACAACATAATGTTTAGTAAACTGGAGGGTGTTTATGGCGTTTATCGAGTTTGAAAATGTTAAGAAAGAATATATTACCGGGGATGTGACGATCACAGCCGTCAATGATTGTTCTTTTTCAATCGATAAAGGCGAGATGGTCGTAATACTCGGCCCGTCCGGCGCCGGAAAAACCACGGTATTAAATCTGCTTGGCGGGATGGATACACCCAGCGGCGGCCAGATCATCGTTGACAATCAAGGGCTTCATGATTATGGGAAAAATAAGCTGGTGAGTTATAGGCGTAATGATATTGGTTTCGTCTTTCAGTTTTAGAATCTTGTGGGAAATTTGACAGCCCTAGAAAATGTAGAGCTTGCCTGCCAGATTTGCTCCGATTCACTCGAACCTAAAACGATTTTGGATCAGGTCGGATTATCTGAAAGACTTACGAATTTTCCTGCCCAGCTGTCCGGGGGAGAGCAGCAGCGCGTCGCCATAGCCAGGGCGATCGCCAAAAATCCAAAGCTGCTTTTATGCGACGAGCCTACCGGCGCTCTTGACAGCGTGACAGGTCAGCGGATCATCGAGCTGCTGCAAAAGACATGCAGAGAAATGGGCACAACAACGGTTTTGATCACCCATAATGCCGCCCTGGCAGATATTGCGGACAAAGTTATCCGTATAAAAAACGGAACAGTTAATGACATTATCATTAATGAAAATCCTAAAAAAGCCGAAGAAATCGCGTGGTGATTCTAGTGCTCTATAAAAATACTCTAGTCAAAATCAAAAAATCTTTAGGAAGGTTTCTATCACTTTTTGGTATCGTGCTGGTGGGCGCTGGATTTTTCGCAGGCATACAGGCAAGCTTTCCAGATATGATCACGTCGATCAGTCAGTATAACAACAGCCACAAGCTTATGGATTTCAAGATCGTCAGTACAATGGGGCTTACTAATGACGATGTAAACGCGCTGAAGGCTTTGAAAAATGTAAGCGGCGTGACTCCAAGCTATTCTCTGGATGTTTTGGATCAGAGTAAAGCGATCCGGGTTCATGCGATTGAAAAATCGGTAGATACCGTTGAACTAATAAAAGGCCGGATGCCGAATACTGACACGGAATGTGTCGCGGATAATCAAAGCTATAAGGTAGGCGATAAGATCGTCATTACCAGTGACGTGAGCGGACTTAAAAACACGGAATTTTCTGTCGTGGGTACTGTGCAGTCGCCGCTGTATCTGTCGTACGATTATGGAAATACCACAATCGGCGACGGAAAACTGTCCTCCTTCATTTTTGTAAACAGAGAAAATTTTACGCTTGAAGCCTATACTGAAATCTATCTGAATGCCGCTGGAACCAGCAACGTTGCCACATATTCTAAAGAATATGACGCCCTTGCGTCACAGCTTGATAACGAACTCGTGAATCTGAAACCGATAAGGGAGGATGCACGGTATAAAGAGGTTTACAACAAGGCTGCAGGTGAAATCAACAGCAATGAGGCAACTCTGAATGATGAAATGGCAAAAGGCGAAAAGCAGTTGAACGACGCAAAAGCACAGCTGGATGCAAATTCAGTGAAACTCGACGATGCCAAGAAAGAGCTTGCTAAAAATGAGGCCGACCTGCAAGAAAAAATTAAAAAACAGAATGAGTCTTTTCGGTCAGCAAAAGCTCAGATCGCAAGCGGTCGCGATCAAATCACCATTTCATTGCAGCAGAGCGGTATAACTCAGGATGAATTGGGACGCAAGATCAATGAGCTCAGCTTAGCTATCCAATCCATGAAAGAACAGCAGGGAAAGATTCCTGCTGATAATCCGCAATACGTTCAGCTTAACGCACAGATCAGTCAGTATACTGCACTGTCCCGGCAATTAGTCGAGCTTCGTGCATCAATCGATACGCTGAATGCGAAAGAAGATCAGCTAAATCAGGGGATCAAGCTTTTCAACTCGCAAATCAGGAGTGTACAGCAGCAGATAGCAAGCGGGAAGACCCAGCTTGCTGCAAACCAAAAGAAGCTCGATGACGGGTATAAGCAATACAATGAAAATTTAGCTTCCTTCAACTCCAAAATGGCTGATGCAAAGATAAAGGTTCAAGATGCCAGAGATAAGCTTGCCGGTGCCGAAAAACCCCAGTGGACAATCCTTGACAGGGATATGGCCGTCGCAGGCTACGATAATCTGAATTCAGGAGCTAATGTGATCTCTTTGGTCGCTAAGTTTTTCCCCATATTTTTCATCTTGATCGTGCTGCTTATGACCTCCAACACCATGACCCGGATGATAGCGGAAGAACGCGGAGAGCTTGGCACTCTAACGTCGCTTGGCTATAAAGATATTAGCATTATTTCAACCTATTTGTTTTATGTTCTGTCGGCTACTGTTTCGGCGACTGTGATCGGTTACTTCGCCGGATGCACTGGCATCCCGAAAATTATCTATGCCTGTTTTCCATACATCCTGCCGCCGCTTATCATCAGGTATAACATCATAACTCTTCTGCTGATTTTGGTGGTTGCCGCTGGGGTCATGACGCTGGTGACGGTTGTTTTCTGCAATCAGGAGCTAAAGGGGAGCCCGGCTTCTTTAATGCGGCCGGTTCCGCCAAAAAACGGGCAGACCATCCTGCTTGAAAGGTTCGGTTTTATATGGAAACGATTATCTTTTACGTGGAAAGTCACCATGCGCAATCTGTTCCGTTATAAGCAAAGGGTCGCTATGACGATTATTGGGATAGCGGGCTGCACCGCCATGCTGCTCACAGGGTTCGGTCTGAAAGACAGCATTAACGGCATAGCACAAAGGCAATATGGCGGGATCTTTAGATACGGTGATTTAATGGTGCTTAAAAATGAGAGACAGGATATAAGCGGGGAGTTTGCAAAGCTCCTAGCGAAAGAACAGATCCAAAATCCGGTTTTAATCAGACAAACTGCCTTTACATGTGAGTCGGAAGGCAAATCGCTGGATGCATATCTGATCGTCCCGGAGAATGAGGAAACGTTTTCTAAATACTTCAACCTTACAAGCACAGTAACCGGAACCGGCACGGCGCCCGACGACAATGGTGTTGTCATCTCGAATAAGCTTTCCAAGACTTTTAAGATAGGGAAAGGTGATAAGATAACTGTAAAGGATGCCGATAATAAAGAATATACGTTACCTGTATCCGACGTCACCGAAAACCACTTTCTTGATTATATATATATGAATAAAAGTCTGTACAGCAAAATATTCGGTAAATCAGTATCTTATAATATAATCGTATCAGATTATTCCGGAAACAAAAAAACTTTGGCTGAGCATATGATAAGCAGCGATACGGTCATCAATGTAAATTTCAAAGACAATATGCTGCTTCAGGCTGAGGAAGCGAATAAAAGCTTGAGCAGTGCGGTTATTTTGATCGTCTGCATTGCTTCAATCCTGATGGTAATCGTGCTTTACAATCTGACATCTATCAATATCAGCGAACGAAAACGTGAAATCGCCTCACTGAAGGTGCTTGGATTCAGTGACAGTGAAACTAATGAATATATCTACCGTGAAGCTTTGATACTTACATTTATCAGCATTGGACTCGGTTTGCTTTTGGGTCTCGGCCTGCATCGCTTTGTGATGGAAATTATCAATGAAAATGCGCCTATTCTGTTTTTTATAAAAATAAAAGGTCTGAGTTTTGTCTGGACTATACTGATAACAATGGCTGTCTCGATAATTATGCAGGTCGTAACCTATTTTAAACTGCAGAAGGTTGATATGATAGAATCATTGAAATCGGTGGAATAAAACAACAGGAATTGAACCTATGAGGGTTTCAATTCCTGTTGTTATTTAAGATATCTTTGATTCACATAAAGGTTGACTAGGCAGCAGCCATTTAGTGATCTCGTCGTTGATAACATCCGCAATTTCATGATTGATTCCGTGACCGACACCGTCTTGATGCCGACATCCTTTGCAATATCCCGTATAGATACAGACTTATAACCGGATTTTTCAAACATCGCAAGTGCCGACTGTGTAATAAGTTCTTTTGTGCTGCTTTCTTCCATGTATGCCTCCACCTAACACTTGTTAGATTGTCAAGCAAATCGAATTAAATTACAACAAAATGCAATTTATATATTGCATTTTGAAATATATAGCATATAATATGCAATAAGGGAAGTGATATGGATTGAAAAATAAAAAAATAAGGATAGCGAGGGTGGAATGTGACATGTCACAGGAAGATTTGGCTGATGCGGTTGGCGTTACCAGGCAGACGATTGGTCTGATTGAGAGCGGCCGTTACAATCCTACACTTAATCTGTGCATTGCTATTTGCCGTGCAACCGGGAAAACATTAAATGATCTGTTTTGGGAGGACGAAAAATGAAAAAAATCGATAATAGTTTATTAAAGCAACATTCAGTAAATCAATTAAAACAAGACGAGCGCTCGGCCAATAACGCCCGCATGGCATGCGCATGGGCCGTGTTGGCGACGTATGCATACATTTTGATTGAGATAATTGTCAAGGCTAGTATAGGAAAACTTCAAAACATGGGGTGGGATTTTGGACTGATAATGCTTATCACTGCCGTGTTGATATTTGCGAGAAAGGACAGAGCGGAGGCTATGCTGCCCTGGACAATAACCCACAAGCGCCTTCCGACGGGAACATCTGCAAAAGAAAAGCATGTAAGATACAAACAGTATGCAATTAAATCCGGCGTTTGGGCGGCGCTTTTTTCGCTGCTCGAAGCATCTCTTAATTATGGATTAAAATTCGATTACTATATAAATCATTCGCTTGGAATCATTGTGAATTGCATTTTCTTTTTTGTAATTATTATGACAGGAAACTTTTTATTGGGTGAACACTTCGTTAAACGATATAATAAAATTTGCAGCAAACTTGAGGAAGAATCCGAAAAAGAAAGTGATGATTAAGCAAAAGCGGCACTATCTAAGGCAAGAATAATCGAATAGGGAAAGCAGGAATTAAGCTTGAAAAAAAGAATACTCGTTAATGGCATAATTGCGTTGATAATAGTTGCAATATATGAGGGCATAGGGTTAATATTTAATATTGATATTCTAAAGATTATGACATTTACTGAGTCTTCCTTTAGAATTAGTATTGCAGGTCTTTTACTGTGTGCTATTACCGGATTGATTTTTGATTTAATCAGATTGAAAATCAAAAAACATAATTAAAGCCTCTAAACTTTATGAATAACCATTTACGAGAGAGGCTGTTTCCGGATAAAAAATCAAAAGCTATGTGCAGGTCAAACTCCTGTACATAGCTTATTTAATGACAAATTTTGCAATTCATATTTTGTTCGGATTGAAGTAAAAGCTAGATGTCCAAAACAAGAATTGTGAAATAATAATAAACTGTAAAAAAGATTCACATGCTGTTTACTCATGGTGTAAATTATTTCGATTACTGATTTCATCTGTTATCAGAGATTTTGCAGTATGCATTGCCATTATCATGTTCCCAAAGCGGGTGTGAAAAGAGGTGCCTTTCGCAAATTTCAGCTGCGCTTTTTCGCATTTACTAATAATAGAAGACACGGGGCGCAGGGCATCTGTCAATTCTTCATTCGTATATTTGTCCGCATTTTCATCTGTTAATAATGATTTTGAAATATACAGTGCCTTTATCCTGTTTTTAAGGAGTGTATACTGCGAGGTGCCTTCCGCAAATTTTGGCTGTGCTTTTTCACAGTTGCTGATGGTTGAAGAAACAATTTTCAGAGCTTCTTCTAATTCTTCTCTTGTATATTCGCCCATAGCTTTACCTCGATTCTGATTACTGCTGCTTGAAAATAGCTAATCAAGAAGCGGAAGAATATGCTCGCCTATTAGGATACATCTGTCCTTAGGATTCATCATAAATGCAGATGCAACTGCAATCACCAGTTGTTTTTCAGGAATGCAGCAGATGATATTGCCGCCGTCACCCATCGCGGCGAAGGCAGGGAGGTTTCCGAAAGCAAGCTGCCACCACATGTAGGCATAGTGATTTTGGTTTGCGGTGCTGCATGCGGACACCCATGCTTTAGGAATAACTTGCTTCCCGTTCCAGAAACCATGATTAAGATAAAGCGAGCCGAACCGTGCCATATCGTCCGGCGTCAGTGTAATTCCCCAGCCGCCTGTTGTAATTCCCTGTGGGTCATTTGCCCATCCTTTCAGATCCTTTCCGAAAAGTGTGTCAAAACTCATATCAGCGGCAGTCAGCAGGTGCAGTTCTATTTCTGCCATTCCAACCGGCTTGAACAGGACTTCATTTGCAAATTCACGTGTGCTTTTTCCGGTTGCACGTGTAAGAATGGCTGACAGTAAATGAGCGCCCTCTGTAGAATATTTGAAATTGCCGATCGTTCCGTTTTTATCAATCATTTCTAAAGCAAATCGAACCCAGTCTTGTGACATTGAAAAAGCCTCGAGTGGCTCTTCAAAATCCGCAAAGGAATAGGGGACGGTCATATTCAAAAGGTTTTCAATAGTTGCCGAGTCACGATTATCGCATTGATCTTTGAACTTATAATCGGGGAAAAATGAAATTACTTTTTGATTTACTGACTTCATATATCCCTGCTCAACAGCTATCCCGGTCAGTGCCGACAGGATGCTTTTGGTGAGAGACGCCACATGGATGGGAGTGCACATATCATAACCGTTAAAGGATTGACGATATACAACGTTTCCATCCTTCACGATTACAATCCCGCATATATTATCGTATTCCTTAACAATAACATCGTAAAGTTTTGATTTGTCTGAATCACTGATTTCAAACATGCTATGACTCTTTTCGCCAAATATCATAATTTTGCATTTTCTGCGCAGGTTTTTCTCCTTATAATTCTTAGTACATCGATGTCTGAGAAGAGCATATTATGATATAAAATTTTTTGCAAGACTTTTTTTAAAACAAATATCGATTTTGGAAATAAATCGTGTTGTAAAGCGGAAAATCATAATAATTCTTAAAATATCTTGTAAATTCGCCCACTAGCTTTATCTCAGTATATCCTTTTTCCCCATCCGCTTTGTTTTTTACAGTAATAGAATTCACTTAAATTATCTTCTTCGAAAACTTTAAGCATATCTTCAAAATCTTTAGCAAGTCTATAATTCTTTAAATCAGCTCTGTCAACCCAGAAAACCTTTCCTTCGTCTGAAGAAGTCAGTTTTCCGGAAAATTTATTAGCTTTATAAAGCAAAACCACATATCTGCTCAAATTTTCGTTTTGCCATTCCTTTATGCCGCATAAAACGGGGTTTTCAATAGTTAATCCCGTTTCTTCGCATACTTCACGAATAACCGATTCAGTGAATGACTCGCCATTTTCCACATGACCGCCGGGGAATGTGATCCCAGGCCACTTTTCGTCAACTCTGTCCTGCACTAAAATCTTTCCTTCGTCATATATCATGCACATGTTCGTAAAAGTCGCAGGTATATATCTGTCCATTAAATTCTCCCTTGCAGGTAAATCATATAGATAGGATTTTTTTCGCGTTCAGGCTGAAAATATGCTCCTTAATGTTGTCCGATAGATTCAGACGCACTATTTTTTCAATCTGGTCGTCAATGCTTGCATAGGGGGTGTCTGTGCCGAAAACTATATGGTCATAGCCGAAATCGTCGATCGCCTGCATAATGTCACTGCCCTGAATCCTATCTGAGCTTGAAGTATCAAAGTAGACGTTTTTTAAATTTACGCGGCTTTCTTTAAAAAGATTGGTTCCGATCAAATGACCTATTATGAATGTTGCATCCGGGTTTTCCTTGATAAATCTCGTCAGCTTCAGAACTTCCTTTTTTGAATAAATATGAATAAAGACAGGCAGTTTGTGCGACGACGCAATATCGACAAGTTTTTTAAATTCAACGCCGTCGATTTTAAATTTATTCCATGATTGTTGAAGTTTGATGCCCTTCGGCTGATATGCACGAATATTATTTTCCAGGTTATTGATATGCCCGACGTCAAGCGGGTTTACCCATAGAAACTGGGTGATAAGTTCGGGAAGCTGATTTTTTAATTCATAGACAAATTTATTCCCGTCGCCGTTATCTTTGAAAAAATGGTTGTAAGCCATCCGGTTCATGCGGTTCATAATATAGATGCTGTCGGGCGTCTGTTTAATAGGAAGACTCGGCGGCTTCGGCAGATCATGAATGTTTTTGGGACTTGTACATAATACGACTTTCTCCAAATTATAATTTGCAGCCGTATTTTTTATGGATTCAGCTGAACCGTAGTTGCCAGCGGCATGGGCGTGAATGTCAATAATCATAATCTAAAGTTCCTTTTTTGATTACCTTATTTTTTGTAAAGGATATTATAGTACAAAACGACCGAATATTTCCATACTCGACAAAACAAAAACAAAATAACTACTTTTGAATGTAAACTGTATATGGATGATCCAAGTGATACCCCAGTTTTTGCGCCAACGAGGCAGAACGCAAATCATGTGCATCCCAGCTTGGATATAGTCCACGCTTTAAACATTCTAAAATCAACCCCGCGCAGCAGGCGGAAGCAAACCCCTTTTGCCGAAATTCGGGGGAAGTATCCACTTCGATCTCTATTCCACCGTTATATACGGTATAAGAAGAGGCGCCTGAAACTGGTTTGCCCCCGTAGATTACGGCGACGCCCAGACCTCTTCTGCTAAAATCGTCATAATTTAAAAATTGTGAGCAAAAATCTTTTGACCATTGTTCTGTAAGCGAATATTCATAAATTTCTCTATCAAACAGTTTAAGTGCGCATGTCTTTGGCAAGTAGTTTGAATATTCAGTGAGTTTGTTAACATCGAAAATATCAGGTTCTTTTTTTATAGCATAGCGCATTGCTTTTTCGACTCGATTTCCCCAAACACATTCAATAACGTTGCCCCATTGGTCATTTTGAGGAACAATTATGGGCGCTGTTGTCCCCGCCACAAGCGCAAAATTTGGCGCACCCGCCAAAAAGCAAAAATCGCCCACCGTAATCAAAGCCGCAGATGGATTTTCTTCATCGTCCGCAGTCGCATACCCCATGCAGCCCTGTAAACAAGACCATATCATTGTTTCTTCCCATCCCGAGAATAGGGGAGCTATCTTAAGAAGATCTGCCATTCACGATGATCCTTTTCAAAATCTTATTTAAAATTAAGTATATCATAAATTATCTAAAACTTATAATTCAATCATGTTCAACATACTCAACAATCGTTCCATCTGCGTGTTTCACTGTCATATTGGCTCCGGTAGGCACCCTTTTTAAATCCCTTATTATAATAGCGTCATGCTTTAATAAATAATCTCTGAACTCGGCAACTGAATCAACTAAGAATGTTGCCTTAGTATTACGAAAAGGCTCTAAGGATTTTTCGCAACCACATAAAATTAAGATATTTTCGACTTGGGCTAATTCCAGATTTACTTCTTGATAGTTAAACCTCGAATTGCACTTTTTATGAAAAAGCCCTTCATAGAATTCTATTGCGCGGTTTATATCATGAACATAAATTCTGGTTAATACCTGTTTAATTATCATTTTTTATTCCTTCTATTCGTCATTATATTGTCAAAATCAAGTATAGCATAAAAATTATTAGGCGACATAAAAAATCCATGTGCCGATTCATTTCGACGCATGGAGCTTTATTGTCGGAGTGAAGTTTAAAAACTTGGAGAAATCCAGTGATACCAATTGATTTGCAGGCAGTTGAAAAGCAGTATTTTATTGTTACTCCTAATTATAGCGATGAAAACCAAGTCTCATCTATCGAATAATCTGTAACAGGCATTACACCTAATTGAAGTTCTCTTAATTTGTCAATTAATTCATCACCATCAATTAAGTCAATAGGGGCAGTTCCAGCTCTATTAGCTTCTTGTATTGAAGCGGAAGTAAATTTCCCTGTAGTAATAAAAAGACCCTTATCAGCTCTACCTTGCATAGCTCCTCTAAAATCCCGCATTTCACCTGCGGAAACAGATCCCTGATATCGTTTGCACTGAAAGAGCATATGAAAGCTAATAATACCGTTTAATTTTATTATGCCGGTTCCATCGATTCCACCGTCACCAGTTCTACCGGTTACTTGAACCTGAACAAATCCTGATTCACGCAACATGCGCTGAGTTAAACGTTCAAAAGCATCAGGAGATAGTTTTGAAGTACATTTCTGAGTTTATCTCTCCAACTTTGTATTTCATCAGGCGTATCTACACCATCATTTTCAGGACTGTCATCATTAGCTTTTATCATTTCGGTTTTATTTAACTTAAGAAATGACATTGTACGAACCTGTAAGACAATTTCATTAGGATTAATAGTCTGTAATTCACGACCTTTAGTTGTAAGCGCCCATACTCCACGGGATGAGTTTTCTAATATCCCAACTTTTTTCATATATGTACGTGTCCAAGCTAAACGATATTCCACTTCAGTTTTATTACTATCATTATGTGGAAAACTTGCCGTTTCTTCAGGAAGATTAAGTAATTTAATCGTTTTTTGGTCTATTTCATCGACGGTTCCAGAACCGCCCAATTCCTTTATAGCTTGAAAAAGTTGAGGCATCATTTCGTTATACGCTGGTCCGTCATATTTCTCCACTGTTTTAGCCCTCAAATCAATGTTATTTATGAATATTTTGTCATATTAGAAATCGGATGTCAAGGTATATAAAAAAATCGGGTAGTCAGATTTGACTACCCGATTTGTGTCTCATTAGTACAATTTAGATGCAGAATAAAACAGCGGGTACAAAACAAAACGGCTCCCTACAAAAGTAACGGGCTCGATTTTCCTCCCGTAAAACGGGTGTCTCAATTTTGATTTTTTCAAAGTGTTGATTTCCTGTAACAAAAACTATTGACAAATTCAAAAAATAAATATACTATAAAGTAGTATAATATATACCACTTGGAGGCGTACATGTCAACTGTCGATTTGATGTTACTTGGGGCTTTAATGGCAAAACCGATGAATGCATATGAAATGAAAAAGAATATGGAGAGTCGCAACATAAAGTCGTGGGTGAAAATCAGTTCCCCTTCGATTTATAAAAATCTCATTGCACTGAATAAAAAAGGGTATCTTGACGGCGAAATTGTAAAGGAAGGGGAAATGCCGGAGAAGACGATCTATTCGATCAATGAAAAAGGCCAGAGCTATTTCATGCATTTGATGGAAAAGTATTCGGAAGAGCCGGGAATGGTCTATATCGATTTTATAGCATTTATTGCAAACCTGCACAATGTCGAGCCGGATAGGGGTTTGGTGATGATAAAAAACCTCCAGAGCAGGTTGTCGGAAGAAAAAAAATGCATTCAGTCCAATATTGAGGCAAAAAAAGAATTTGCCCCCTTTCGCGCAATTTCTATTATTGAGCTTTACGACAATATGTATTCACTGTTTTTCGACTTTTCTGAAAAAATCTACAAGGAATTTGCTGAAAAAGGCGGCCTCTGATAGTATGTTATAAGAATCATGTTCTAAAAATCATGTTCGAAAATGAGCATGATTTTTTATCAGCCAAATGGTATAAATTATACTAGTACAATATAAACTACTTTTAAGAGGAGATGTTTTCATGAAAACAAAAAGTTTAAGCAAAACTGGAATTATACTGATTCTTGCGGGACTAATGGCAAGCCTTCTACTTTCAGCTTTGGACTCAACCATTGTCGGCACCGCAATGAAAAAAATAGTAAACGACTTGCAAGGGATGGAATACTATGCGTGGCCGTTTACGATCTATATGCTTTGTTCAACCGTTATTACCCCAATATCGGGCGGAATTGCTGACACTTTCGGGCGGAAGCCGGTATTCATAATCGGTATTCTGACATTCCTGATTGGGTCAGCATTGTGTGGAATGTCGCAGAGCATGATGCAGCTCATCATTTTCCGTGGCATACAGGGAATAGGCGGAGGTATTATTGTCACCAGCGTATTTATAGTCATAGCAGATTTGTTTTCACCTGAAAAGAGAGGAAAGTATACGGGAATTGTTACATCCATATACGGGCTGGCGAGTATAATTGGCCCTTTCCTTGGCGGATTAATCATCGATCATCTTAGCTGGCGTTGGATTTTTTACATAAACGTACCCGTTGGAATCTTTGCTTTAGCGATTATAGTCTTTATAATGCCGAATTTTAAAACAGAGGGACAAAAAAAATCGGTTGATTATTCTGGAACATCTGCAATTATACTGGCTCTCGTTCCAATACTACTCGCCTTCAGCCTGGCCGGAAATGTTTACCCCTGGCTGTCGGTACAGATCTTCGGTATGCTTATTTTCTCACTTGCGATGTTGGTTCTTTTTGTTTTTTTCGAATCCAAATCAAAAAATCCCATTATTCCGCTTTCTTTTTTTATGAATAGAAGTATCACAGTGACCCTGTTTGTGGCATTTCTTACAAATGGAATCATGTATGCGGCCATTATGTACATTCCGTATTTTGCACAGGGAATAATTGGTACGACCGCAACGACTTCTGGCACAATCACAGCGCCAATGATGCTTGGTCTTTTATTCGCAAGTTTCGTAACTGGGTTTTTAACATCAAAGAGCGGCAAGAACAAAGCTTTTGTTTTCACCGCGTTTATTCTGATGGCTATCGGAACGTGGCTGCTTTCGACGATGAGCGTTCGTACACCGTATTCCCAAGTTATTCTCTATATGATCATTCTGGGTCTGGGCGTTGGAATCAATATGCCTATTGCCAACACAAATACGCAGAATTCCGTACCTCCGCAGCAGATAGGCGCTGCCACATCAACGGTTCAGTTTTTCCGGAATATCGGCAGCACCATTGGCTCGGCAATATATGGCACAATCATGACAACATCAATGAATGACGGGTTTTCAAAGCTGGATTTAAGGAATATTCCGGTTGGTATTCAGAATTCGCTTAAAAATCCTCAAATTATCACAAATGTAAGTTCTGTCAAGCAGATCATGCAGCATGTCCCAGAGGAATATTCAAACTATTTCAGTACAGTACTGGAACAGGCGAAAAGAGTACTTTCAGATTCCATGCATGATATTTTCTTATTTTGTATGTTTGCGGCTGCCGCAGGAATTGTTCTCACAATCTTCTTTAAAAATGCCCCACTTCGCGTAAAGAACCATAATGATATTGACGAGCAGGGGACTTAAGGAGTTTTGCATGGACGATGATAGCTAGACACTAAAAAACAGTGCACTGATTATGATTAATTCAACAGAGTCAGTGCACTGTTTTATTTTTACGATCAAGCAATTTATCTGAGTTGATTCTCCGTAAAAGTGGATTATGTGCTGCTGCTTACAAAAAAGTATAGTATACTTGTTATTACTGAATTTTCGGAATCACGACCAAATCTCTTAAAACATTGTCATTGACTGGTCTGATTTCAAGGACCTGTTCCTCTGAAATTTCTGTGGAACAGGCGAGCTTCACTTTGCCGTTAACATGCAAAGCGCATCTGCCGCAGATACCATGGTCACAAGCACCATGCTTAAAATACGCAATTGTGCTGTCCACATTTTCACTGATATAGTCCAAAACATCCATGACTGTCCAATGCGGCATTGCCGGCACATCAAACGTATCAAAATGGCCGGCGGTATCCGCAGACGGATCATAACGATATATTTTTACCTGCATTTTTTCTCTCCAATCCATGATTATCTAATACTGGCATTTTTAAATTTCAATTTCTGACGAAGCATGAATTCCGGAACATTTTCTTCATTTCCGCTAGGGGTCGGAATTCTTGTAACGCTTGGTTTGCGCTCACTCATCAGCATATGATCCGGGCCTTGTTCCTCCAAAATACGCACTGCAAACCGGTCGTTATCTACCTGCGGATAATCTGAACGAAGATGGAAGCCCCGGCTTTCACGCCGCATCAGTGCGGCACGGATACCTGCCTCCGTGCAAGTCAGCATATTTTCAGCCTGCAAGGCGCAAAGGCGCTCATAGTTATAACTGGGTGATTTGCATTGTGCACAGAGGTGGGGCAAATCTACTTCCTTGATGTGTTCAATCTCTGCTAAGGCTGCGGTCAGCTCTTCCTCATTGCGGATGGAACCGAAGCCCTGATCGGCCGCCCGGTGGATTTTTTGAATAGTCGCGACAGGGTTCACACCCTCGGCGCGGAAAATCGGCGCTTGTATTTTATTCAAAATTGCATTTACCTGCTGCTCGTCAGTTTTCGGCTGTTCAGCCTTTTGTGCATATTCTGCCGCTGAAATACCTGCTCTTGTGCCCTGCACCATCATCTCTGTTGTTGCGTCCGCCACACGGCACGCGCCGAAAACACCGCTTCCGGCTTCCCCTGCCGCGAAAAGGCCGCGCACTCTCGTTGCCATTTTCTCGTCAATGACAATGCCGCCCATCGAATATTCCGAGCATAACGCAAACTCCATCTTCTTCTTTTCAAGCATCAGCTTCTTGAAATAAAATAAATCATCGCTGTGATAGTAGCCATATTTATAAAAATCCTTAAAATACTTGAGCAGCTCTTTAAAACCAAAATTGAAAATGAATCCGGGAAGTTTCGCAAGCTTTGAGAAATCCATGTAAAGCCCGCTGTTTTCAGTCCCTTTCCCTTGTGCAAGGCGGGCCGACCAATAATAGTTGAAAATAACTTTGTCCAGTTCGCTTCCTTTTGCCATTTTACGCATAGGTTTTGGAATTTTAATTGCGTTCCCTTCACCGTCAAGCGTGCCAATCGGAATACCGGAGGAATAAAGAAGAAACGGCAGAATGGAGCCTTTGCTGCTTTGCGGTTCCAGCGCCGTGGGGATAAAGATCATGAATTCCATATCGGCAAGCTGCGCGCCCGCACGGTAAGCCATGGCGATACCATCCCCGGCGATCATGTCGCTGTTGGTGCTTGTCACAGAAAACGGCTGAAACCCGCCGGTTCCCATTACGACGGATTTAGCATGAATGTGCACCGGTTCACCTGTATAAACATCGAATCCGACCGCGCCCGAAATTTTATCGTCACTTTTTAACAAATCAACGATAACCGTATCTTCCACCGTTTCGATGCCGGAGGTTTCATGCAAACCTTGTAAAAGGGCTTTGCCCAGAGCATGACCGGAAAGCATCCAGCCGCCCGGTGCAAAAAAATTCTGCTTTATTTTTGCCTGCTCTCCCCACTGATAGCACTGATAAACAACGTCCGGGCTTTCGTCCACATATTGCTGAACAAGGTTTTGTTCTGAGAGGAAAAAGCTTTGCTTTACAATCTGCTCAAACAAATAGTCTTTATTAAAGGAAGCATTCGCTTTTTGAAAGCCGTAATTTTTGGCGCTTTCACCGTCCATCGAATAGGAACCGCCAATCATGATGGTGTTGCCGCTGTTACCGATCTTTCCTTTTGAAACAAGCGTTACGTGGGCGCCCTGCTTTCTGGCTGAGATTGCCGCCGTGATTCCTGCGCCGCCTCCGCCGATGCAAAGCACATCGGTATGTATACTATTAGAATTATTTATCTCCATCGCTGTTTTGCCCTTCTTTCATTTGCAGCTGAAAATCACAAACGCGGTCGCCATTTGTTTTGCATTGTGGGCGGCTGAGCGCCAAACCAAAGCCGCCAAACAGGATATGGTCGATCTCACAGTACAGTGCGCCAAGATCCATACCTTTTTCACCAAAGTTCTCCCAGATATCAAACATCGGGCATTCTGTGATCGTCATTGGATTCCCAGGGGCGTTTTCCCATCCGTTTGACGGCATATCCCGCACCGCGAAATAGGTCTGCGGGCTTTCGAGCGGCAGTGCCCGCTCTTTTGCCTCTTTTTTCATGTCGGAAACTCTTTTTTCACCGAATTTTTTCAGAGCCTGCCGTATGGCCGCCTTTCCTTTTTCTTCACCAAGATCTTCTATAAGTACCTCCGCAAGAAAATAATATAGTTCCGCTGTCAGCTTTGCGAAACGAGAGGCCGGATCTTCTGAACTTTTAATGGATGTCATGTCAAAGTTTCCTTTCATCATTCGCGTGATTCTGTTTTGCAGATATTCGGCGATATTTATGACGGTACGCGTCATGGCTTTATCGTACTTTATTTAGTACGAATAGTCAATAGTCTTATTAATAAATAGTTTAATTTGTAAATTATTTTTTATAAAAACAAAGCCATTCCATTACAGTCCGTCTTGTGTTATAATTTTTTGTAATAAGCGAAAAGGAGGATCATAATATGCGAAAAGACATCCTCACTGAGCCCCTTTTGGAGCGGGTATACCAAATTTCACACCGGATAGTAAGATTGAATGAGAAATACGATGAAAAATTCTTTCATAGAATCAAGAGACTTTCCAAAATTGAAATATCTGCTTTGAGCCTGCTTTGCAATAATCCGCAGATGATTATGCGCGATATCAGTGAACAACTTCAGGTATCAAAAAGCACCATGACTGGCGTTGTCGATAAGCTGGAAGAACTGGGGTTTTTACAGCGTGTCATCAACAAAAATGACCGCCGATCCTATGCACTTGAGGTTACGGAAGAAGGAAAGCTCGCGCAGGAGGAACATTTGAAATCTGAAAGGGAAGCTTATCTTCATATAATTGAAGCTATGCGTGCATGCGATGTGCCAGACAACTACCTTGATCAAACCGAAAAAATCCTTGAATATTTTGAAAGCCACTCAGTTTAGAAAATAAAAAAAGGACTTTTCGGAAATAAATCCGAAAAGTCCTTTTTTTATCGGTAATGCAATGATGCAATATTTAGAAAGCTGAGCAGCGCTTCTTTGATGCCCATGATCACTTTGCCCGCGAAAATGCGCAACGGTTTTTCTCTCTATGGGGGTCTACCGGAATACCTTAAAGCTACATGGTTGGGGTCATACGTGACATCATAAAAACTCCATGTGCTGGTTCATTCCCTCATTGAATTTTACAGTGGATTCGAACTCTTGTAATACAAATTAATGCATTAATATACATACCTTTAGGAACAAATCAAAGTTCGATGAATTGGTATAAAGCTCATAATCTTTCCAACATTTCTTTGCTCAATGTCCGAAAGACCTGACAGTATTTTTGAAATCCATCCGATCCGATTATATAGATATTAGGCATATAGGAATAGCGTTTTCTGGAGTATTCAATACGTTCCAGGCCATTGTCTATTGCCGTGTGATTACTTAAAGCCACATCTACATTTTTCAACATTGCCGCGTCAACGAAGTAATCCAATGATTTCATGTATTGTCTCACTTCGGCCTTTGTCCTCGGAGGTGTAGTTCCTCCCCACAAGGCTGCCATATGATTATCTCCGTTTTCTTTTACGGGGAATATATAACTCATGCATCCCGGCGTATGACCGGGTGTGCTGTAGACGTATAACGTCTTTTCACCTAATGTTATTGTATCTCCATCCAGAAGATAATGGTCAATATTGTAGTCTTTCCATGTTTCTGACCGTTCTGGTTTTGCTGGACGTTCCTGCCAGAAAATATCATCTACTTTTGAGAGGTACGTGTCAGCATTGTATTGTTCAACAAACCACTTTCCGCATCCTGTATGATCAACGTGACCATGCGTCAAAACCAGTTTTTTGATCGCATTGGGATTCCATCCTACATCCTCTATGGCGGCTACTATTGCATCAAATGCTTCTTTTGCAGGCCAAATGGCATCAATGATAATCAACCCATCATTCGTTTTCAATACAAAGCAGTTTGTTTCTTTTTGGGCAACAATAAGTATGTCATCAAAAATTAGCGAATGGGTAAAAAAGGACATGTCCTCCATTGCTTTAATGGTCTCATTTGTTATGACTGGTTTATTTAATTTATTCATTTACCATGCACTCCTCTATACAATTTATATTTTTGCTTTGTACAGAGGCAAAACGATTCTTTGCAGGCAATTTCACCACTTCCTTTTAAAAAATGCTGTTCCTTATTCTTATAGCATCAGGCGGATATCACTTGTGTTCTTAAATACTAATTTAGTTTAATAATCTGACAAGATTATAGCACAAATCTAACCGTATCAATAACAAAAAATCCATGTGACAGTTCAAATCCTGTTACATGGATTTTTTATTGGCAAGTCTGGTCAAAAAAGATATTACGATGTTGACGTAGAAATTATCATGTAAACTCCAAAATTTATATCTTTTTTGAAGATTTCTTGAACATACTTTTCATTTCAGGATACAAAAAAATAAGCTCATCTATTTGCATATTTGCCATAAATGGCTAAGATAAGTGCTTTTTACTGTTGGTGCGTGTGTTCTTACTGGATTTACAGCACAAATCCAGTAAAATCAAGGCATTCCGGGCAGCCGAACAGCAGTATTTACGTTAAAAAGTGAAGAAACAAGCGATATTCTGAGGGCGTTTCGTGACCACAAGACGTCCTTTTGCCATTGAATCATATTTTCTTAGAACTGCTTTATTCAGCGTTTCCTATGGAATAATCTTTTTCGTTCTTTTTTATTTTTTGAAAATCATGATGGTTTTGACAGTCATTTATAAGGATAAACGATTCTCAAAAGGGAAATTTATAAATGACCACTTTTTTAAGGAGGGGTTATAAATGGGTTTATTTTTTGATGATGTTAAAAAATCAAAAAAGAAGGTCACAGACGAAAATAAAATTCAGCTCAAAAAGGAAGAACTCGACATTGCCAAGCATCTCGACAAGGTTGGAGATGTGGAGTTGAGTAAGGATATTGTGACAGAGCGCCAGATTGTCGACGTTCCCGTTACGCATGAAGAAGTTGTAATAGACAGGAAAGCAGTTGATCACAAGCTCAGCGACGAACCCATTGGACACGAGGAAAAGATTCATATTCCCGTGTCAGAAGAGCGCGTCGACGTAGGTAAACACACCGTCATTGTCGGTGAGGTAAATGCGCGCAAGCAAGCCGTCGAGGAAGATCGCCATATAGATGAATCAATCAGGCGCGAAGAAGCCAGGGTTCACACGGACGGCGACCCTAACATCGTACGGGATGAGCTTGACAAGGATGAACCGGACAAGGACAAAGGATTCTTTTAAACGTAAAGCACCTCCGGTCCTGGAGGTGCTTTTATTAACAGGAGATAATGTATGGAAAACGGATTTGAACTCAAAAAAGAGCAGCTCGACATCATAAATAATTTTATCAGCCACGGCAAAGTAGTTATTCACAGGGATACTTATCTGAAAGACGAGATGTTTACGCTGCCTGTTCAGTATGAAGACCTTGTGATTGAGCGGGAAACGAATGGCAAAATGGAAACGCTCCGGCTTCCTATCAGCACCGAGGTCTATGACCATATGAAAAAAAAGAAAATCCTTTATGACGTCGACGTCTATAAGAGCATTCTGACCGAAACGCAGCATATCCCCATCGATTTGAAAAAGGAAGAGATGCGGGTCGAGTACAATACCGACAAAATATCCTTTACGTAAAAGGCTCTTGAACCCAGGTTCAAACCTGGCACATTTCAAAAATGAGTACACCTCACTTTGTTCGGCCCCTGCGGGGAGCAAGCCGCGGGCACAAAGCAAAACACCCTCCACAAATGTGAAGGGTGCAAATTGCCTCCAGTGCAACGGTTGGTGCCGCTGGCCGTGACTTTCCCGGTTCAAATCCGGAGTGTTACAAAAAAATCGGACACTCCGCATTTTTCATGCGAAGTACCCGATTTTTGTGTTTTATTACCAAAATCGATATCTTCGAGTATTTAAGTTGGATTTGAACCCTCACTACAATATAAGAATAGACTTCGAGATGGAACCCTGTAAAAGACCAGTCAATGTTTTTGTTGGTACATTATGCTCATAATCTGTATTAATATAATAGAAACATTAATAAATCCCATAACATATGCAAAGTAATAGGCAAAAGCAAATTTTTGCTTTTAATAAATGTCCAACTGAATATAACACTCAATGCAAGGATTGATATGAACCCCAAACTTGTAAAGGATGTAATGAAAATACCATCGTAAAACCATCGTGGAAAGTGAATCAGCAAAAACATGGCAGCATTTATTAGTATAGCGCTCCATTTTCGTTTTTCGGTTATTGTTGCGTTTAACAGCCATCCTCGAAATACCATTTCTTCTGTAATTCCGACAAAAAGGACAGTGATAAGCTGAGTTGCATTAAACTCCGGACTTATAGCAACGGAGCCATTTATAATAAAATCTCCCACGCCAAGGTAAACAACAAAAGCGGCGTAAATCGGCAGGTACTTTTGCCAATGGAGTTTCGAGCGAAACATTTCTTTTGCCTTCACGTACATTACCGGTTGATAATGTCTTGCTAGCAGCCATGCCGGAAGCGTCCAAACTAAATTTTTGATTAAACCGCTCTTTACAATTTGCGATATCCATTCATTCCCCAGCATATTTCCAATTGCCGAGCTTCCATACAACTCATATAGAGTCCAGGAAATATAGAAAATCAAACAGTAAACGCTAATTGTCTTAAATGGGTACTTTTTTTCCGTCATATGTATCCTTTCGGCAGATTATAAATAATCTGAAGCATTACATTAGAAAACCTACCATATAAAAAGAAAAAATTCATGTGTTTACCAAATCAATATCTTTGAATTTTGACAGAAGATTCGAACTCTTATTTAACAAACAATGAATTTAATCTCTGCTGAACAATCAATAAGTAAAGTAATAGCAAGACAATGAGCCTCAAAAATAATAAATGCATGGAAAACGCCGAAATAGCGCATAAAAGCATGTATTTGGAGTGAGGCTCGATGAACGGGATGAATAGCAGAGCCTTACAGATTTTGGAGCGGCAGTAGGGTTGAAACTGAACCCCGAAAACCAATGGATAAAGAAAGCCTTGCAGCAATTGGTAGATCCAAAGTCCATCTACATTATGTGCTCATTTGGGTCGAGCTTTCTCTTTCCTGTAAAGTCTCTCGAAATTATTTTATAGACGCACACACTGTTTGCTTGTTTTTCAGTAAAAACAAAATTCTGACCAGATTGATACTTTACAAAAAGATTAAGTACCTTGCATTTTTCATCAACATCTTCAATAAACTCAACCTCATCAAATCCAAGCACACTTTCAAAGTAATAACCCGAATTGCAAGGATTGGAGATGTGGCCCAGTTTCCCTTCACAAGCCATTTCAAAACAAACCGTATTGTTTTCTTGTAAGATGTTATATTTACGCCCTTCTTTTGCACTGTGCAAATAAAGTGTTAATGTTTCGTTATCAATAATATATCAAAAAAAATTCATGTAACAGTTTGAATCCTGTTACATGAATTTCTTATGGTACGAGTGTTCATAACGACAAACTCGGGAACCCGCATAAAATAAAGGTTTTCGGCATCAGGCAAATGAATATTACAATAAGCATTATAATTAGCAAACAAAGCGCCGTCCAAATAAGACTATGGACGACGCTTTTGAGTAGGCAGCAATCACTTCGGGTTAAGTTGGCCCGAAGTTGAAGGGAGGATGCCGATTTTCAGCCGGGTCTGATTGAAAAATCAGGCCCTTTTTAATATCATTATACCCATAGCTTTGTGCAATGCCAGAAGTATAAACAATTATCCGACTCTGCGTATTGTGCATAAAATCACGCAGAATATAGGCGCGATCTGTTTTAGTATGCAATAACGCTTGCCAATAATTCTGGGACATGATATAATTATCCCAGAATTTTGGGGGTAACGATATGAGAAAAGCGAATATCAAAGCTAATGATATATTAAAGAACTACTTGTCAGAGATAAACCAACCCGCTAGTAAAAGTAGTCGAAGCGATCCGAGTTTTAAGTATATTGGTGATTCAACGGATGAACAAATATGCGACACAATTCATTCCATTGACTGGAGCTTTACTAATAATGATACTACATATCTGTCGCATGATATTCATCCATATCCGGCAAAGTTCATTCCCCAGCTACCAGAAACTCTAATCAAGCTGTTTAGTCAATGTGGAGAAATGATATGGGATCCTTTTGGTGGAAGTGGAACGACGGCCTTAGAGGCATTACTTTCTAATCGACAGTGTATAAGCACTGATATTAATCCTATAGGGGAGATTATAGGAAAAGCTAAAACTGCTACACTTACACAGCAAGATGAAATAGAAATTAAGAAATTTATTGCTTCAATATCACAATATTCTTCTAATGAACAGTATTTGAAAAATTATGTTTTAACGCATCAAAAGGAAATCAGTATTCAGATACCCGATATCCCCAATATTAACAAATGGTTTTCAGAAACTGTAATATGTGAACTTAGCTTTATTAAGCATCAAATTTGCACACATTTGACTCAGAATATTACGCAAACTATTGCTAAAGCTTCCTTGTCCAAGCTAATTACGAGAGTATCTAACCAAGAAAGTGAAACTCGATATAGTGCAAAAGAAAAAAATGTTCCTGCACTATTTACGCTTAAGTTGTTCATAAAGGACTTGGAAGAAAACTTATCAAAAATAAAAGCTCTGAGTAAACTATTGGGATTTAAGCAATCTAAATTTATCACAACTAGTGTTACAGAAAATATTGTAGGTCTACAGAAACCTATCAAAAATTCCGAAATAGATTTTGTTATTACTTCACCACCATACCCGAATGCTTTTGATTATCATTTGTACCATCGCTTTCGCATTTTCTGGCTAGATGGTGATCCTAGAACCATGGAAAAGGCCGAAATAGGTTCGCATCTAAAATATCAAAAGAAGCATAAAGGTTTTGAAGAATTTGAGCATGAAATGCTTCCTGTCCTAGAAAATTGTTATAAAGCGCTTAAAGCCGGAAAATATGCTGTTTTTATATTAGGTGACGCTATTTTTAATGGTATTCTATACAAGACAGCAGATCACATTAGTAAATTAGCGGAATCTATAGGCTTTAAAACAATTACTATCGTCGACAGACCAATTCATGATACGAAGCGCTCTGTTCAAAGTGCTGCACGGAGGGCAAAAAATGAACAGATATTAGTATTGAAAAAACCAGATACTAATATAGACGTTACTTTAATTCCAGTTGCCTATAAAATGTGGCCTTATGAAAAAGTTATTAGTGACATGGAAAAAGATGCTGTATGTGGTACCCCTGATTCTAATAAATTATCAATGCCTTCAAACAGAATTAGCTGTTTAAGAAATCTAACTTTCTATAGAGGTTATCAAATTGAAACTTGTGATTTTAAAACGTGGCAGGCGATTTTAGAAAACGGTAATCAGATTGACGAGGTCACACATAAAGATCCCAAATATGTAACACATGGTATTCATCCATACAAGGGAAAATTTTATCCACAGTTAGTCAAACCTCTATTGAGTATATTAGGTACGCCCCTGGAAGGTGTGGTGTTTGATCCATTTTGCGGTAGTGGTACGATACTCCTTGAGGCTGCATTAAATGGTTACAGAGCATACGGTTGTGATATAAATCCTATTGCAGTAGAAATCGCTCGTACAAAAAACGAGATTATTTTTACCGAACCATATGAGTTTGAACGACAGATATCTTCATTTGTTGGAAGTTTATCTACATATAATGCAACAATTGATTATAGTAATGCTTTTTCGTCTGTGGCTCTCCCGGAAATTCAAAGTTGGTTTCCCGCTCCGGTTGTAAGTAAAATGGGCTATATAGTTCGGCAAGTTGAGAATATTCCTGATGATAGAATTAAACGATTCGTTAGAGTGATATTAAGCTCAATTATTAGAGATATTTCCCAACAAGAGCCAAGCGACCTTCGTATTAGGCGGCGTTCCACTCCACTCCAAGATGCGCCTGTATTTGACATGTTGCTACAAGGGATTGCAACACAGAAAGAGCGGGTTTTGCAATTTGCAAGGATACGCAACTTGGCTCCTTGCACACTTTATGAAGCACGAGCTTGGCAAGGTAATTCTAAAAACCAAGATTTGTTTAATTCCATTAAACCGAATAGTGTAGATCTTGTAATTACTAGTCCCCCATATGCTACAGCTCTTCCTTATATTGATACCAATCGTCTCAATTTATTGGTTTTAGATGGCTTAACGGCTTCTCTTCGTACTCCGATCGAGGCCGAAATGACTGGTACGCGAGAGATTAAAAAAGGTACGCGTGACTATTATGAGAGACTCATTGAAGAGCAAAATTTTAATTTCATTATTTCTGAAAGTGCGTGGCTTTTGATTCAAAAAGTCCATAATGAAAATAGCAATAATGAAGTTGGATTTAGAAGGAAAAATATGGCCGCACTGCTATACATGTACTTTAATGACATGACATGCGTTTTTACAAATCTAAATATGGTAGTAAAACGAAACGGTTATATCTGTATAGTAATCGGTGATACTAAGACAACAACAGGAGAAGGATTGGTAATAATCTCTACAACTAAAATTCTAAGGGAAACAGGTAGAGCGTTAGGATGGGAGTTAGTCTATGATATACCAATTACAGTGACACGAGAGAACTACAAGCACATTGGAAATTCTATTATAGAAAACAATATTTTGATTTTTAAAAAAATAGTATAATTGAAGTACTGCTGTAATTAATAATGGCTTTCATCCATTAAAACCAGCCCATCTTTCTTGGTGTAGACTTACCACCAGATGGGAGTTGTTGATTACACATGCTTACATAAGTTATATATTCTTTGCTACCAGGTGCATAGAATGTCAAATCATAATCGCAAGAGGTTTCCAAGGATTCTGACATCACGAGAATCGGGTATTCATCGCTTGATTCTATTGAAAGGCCTGATAAGATACTTGGAGTGATGGTAATTCGTATTTCTGATTTTGCCGTGTAGTAAATAGTATTAAGATTATACAACGATTCGCTATGAACCAGTTTTCCGGAATCATCATATACTTCAATGTTTACAACTGGATCAGGCACTCTCTGAGGATATGCAGCATTTGATGCTTTTTTGGGCGTGGTTTTCCCGGAAAAAGGAAATCCAAAGAAGTTCGGATTTTGGTCAACTGCAATTTTACTTAAATGTATTTCTCCGTTTTTATGTGGTGCAATTTGCATGATAAGCCCACTTACAATTGGGGCTCTTGCAATTAGAGATTTGTTGGGTGCCTTTGTACCCTTTTTTGTTTCATCTTTTGCATTCATCATAGCCTTGGGAATGGTTTTAGCAGGCTTTACCTTATAACTTCCAAATACATCTGCTAAAACATTATCTCCCGCGTTTTTTAGAGCTCTGCATACTGTTTCTTCATTCGCTTTTCCTCGTTTAGGTAAGGATTCATCTAATAATACCTTGCTGTTTTGCAACTTAATAAGAATTTCGGGTGTTAACTTAACAGAGCATGACAATTTTTCTGGCAACAAGGCAGCGAATGTATTTTCTGCTTGTTCAAGTACCGACTTATCTTCTGGCAAATCAAGGCGCAGTATGATGCCGCCTTCAAAATTTGTTTCTAATCCACCAACGGTAAAATTACTAGAACCATAGTAAACCGTGGCTTCGGATTCCCCGTAAAATATGTATAATTTGGGGTGAAATGTTGAAGCCCTGGTGTTAACGACAAACGTTCTGTCAAAAGTACTAAGTGCATAATCCAGTGCTTGACGACTTGTACCATGCAAGTCTATTCCAAAAATTGCTTCTATTGTTTTACCTGCCAATTTCCAATTTGAAATCTGTATTCCAAGTTTGTAAAATGGTATTGCATGGGCAAAAGCAACAGCAAATTTACAATGGGAATACTTTTGACTTGCAAAACAGTCCTCAAGCCACTGAAGTATCCGGAATTCACCTGAAGGTTGGCTAGCAGGATTCAGTATTCTGATGTCCATGTGTATTTTCACCTCTATTGTTTTTAATAGTGCCTTGTTCTGTTTGAATAGTAAATAATTCATTCGGTGTACATTTCAATAGTTGACATAAAATCTCGATGTTTTCATAACGAATAGATCGTGTCTGATTATTGATCATTCGATCGAAATTTTGATAACTCATATTCATCTGCTTATAAAGCCAATATTTTGTGTTTCCTTGTTGTGCTAAGAGTTCTAGTACGTTCAGTTTAATCACACTACTGTCCTCCACTTTGATATGCTATAGCTAAAGTATAATCAATATCTAATGTAAACATGTAGACTACTACATTAGATATAGCGAACATTTTCAATATTAAATTATGCACGACAAAAGCACCGCCTTAGTGAGACTATAGGCGGTGTTTTTGTATGGTAACGGTCACTTCGGGCCAAGTTGGCCCGAAGTCGAAGGGAGGGAAAACATTTCCCTGTGGGGGTCTGATTGAAAAATCAGGCCCTTTTTTCATGTCTGAACAAAGGAGGAAACCGCATGACAACTGAAAAAATCAACGAAAACAGGCGCGGGAAGGGGGATGAAAAGCGAAAACGCAAATGGCCGTTGTCATGAGCTTGACGCGCTTTTCACCAAAACATATGAGGACAACGCCAGCGGCAAGCTCTCGGACGAGCGGTTCATGATGATTACCAAACGCTACGATGACGAGCAGATTGCGCTCAAAAAGAAAATCTCCGCTCTGCAAGCGGAGATTGACGCGGAAAAGCGGCACAAGAGTAGCGCGGCCAACTTTTTGCGGACAGTGCGCAAATACACGGAAATTAAGGAACTTACCCCTACCATTGTGAACGAGTTGATTGAAAAGATTGTCGTTCATCAGGCGCAAGGCATCGGCAGAAACAAGACGCAACAGCTTGAAATCTACTACAACTTCGTGGGCGTTCTGGATATGCCGCAAGTTATGGCGCTGCCGCAGAGTGTGACCATGGACACTCGACAGGGCGTGGCGGTTGAGTACATCACACGGAAAGCTGGATAGACGAAAATAGGAGCAACCTTTCGGTTACTCCTATTCACGGAATGTTCAGTGTCGTTATGAACACTCGACATGGTGCGGGTGACAGGACTTGAACCTGCACGGGGAGCCCACTAGATCCTAAGTCTAGCGCGTCTGCCAATTCCGCCACACCCGCATATGTCGCAAACCGCATTTTATTACAGTTTGCGTGGATTGTAAATTGTCTTTAGTCTGACCAATGCTGCCATATTTTAAGAATATGTCGGTCAGAACTTCTGTCTTCTCGGCAGCGTGCTTTAATATTATACACAAATGTTTTCATTATTGCAAGCATTTTATTGCTGAGAACTTGAATTTGTCCATTTCCCGACAAGAGTGCCGTTTTGCAGAGAAGTCAAATCACTTGTAACATTGTCCGGAACAGGGATCAAAACGAATTTGGTGATTGAAAGGTCGGGGCAGAGCATACCCATTGCTCCGTTTTCAGCGTAGAACATGGTTCCGGCGTAAACATATATTTCGGGGAATTCACTGCTGTAAAGATGAACAACATAGTCTGTCCCTGACCTGCTGAAGCTCGCAGATAAAGTGCCGGAATCATCCTTTTTAGCGTGAGCCTCTTGATTAAGCTTTACAAAATCACTGATCACGGCAGGGTCGCTGTTGAAATATTTCTTTATATCATTTTTGCTTTTTGCAATATACAATTCGGCTTTGTCAAACTTTGCGTTTGAAACAGAGGGAAGATTGACGCCTTCTCTGACAAAAAGGCTCG